>CALEYM010000506.1 GCA_937926185.1 uncultured Bacteroidota bacterium
GTCGAAGATTTTGATGGCGAGGAAACCAAAAAATGGGCGGGAGCACTGGAGAACTATTCCGCGAATGAACGCAACGGCATGACCGAACTGATTGTAGATATTGACGTAACTGAAGATCACGAAGCGTACTTTCAGGAAACTTGGCCGAAGGCATGAGACAAAGTGAAGGTGCTGTCGGAGGATAAAAATTGATTCAAGACAACTCATGCCTACTTTTGCCCAAAACAAAAACCTATGTCTGCAAATATCCATATCCGCCCCGCTACCGAAGCCGATTTGCCCGCCATTCACGCGCTCATGTACGAACTCGCCGTGTACGAAAAAGAGCCGGAAGCTGTGTTCACCACGCCCGCCGAGTATTTGGAGGATTTCAGAAACGGCCTTTTTGAAAGCCATGTGGCCGAAATGGAGGGGCGCATCATCGGCATGACTTTGTTCTTCATGGCCTATTCTTCTTGGAAAGGGAAAATGCTCTACCTCGACGATTTCGTCATCACCGAGTCGCACCGGCGCAGTGGCGCGGGGCAGTTGTTGTTCGATGCTTTTGTGGAAGAAGGCCGACGGCGCGGTTGCCGCCTCGTGAAATGGCAGGTGTTGGATTGGAACGAACCGGCGCTGAAATTCTACCGGAAAAACGAGGCCATCATCGAAACGGGTTGGTGGAACGGGAAGATTATTTTCTAAAAAAGACGGCGGCCTCCGCTCTGCCGAACGAAGGCCGCCGTCTTTTTTCTCTCACTTCTTACCCTCTCACTTTTTAGTGGGCCTGGCAGGAATTGAACCCGCGACCATCTGATTATGAGTCAGCCGCTCTAACCACCTGAGCTACGGGCCCCTTTTTGGTCATTGGTTGACCGGGCTTGGGGACTTAAACGCCGCAAAGGTAAATTTAATTCCCAAATTTTGCCAATGGCAAATTTGCCTGCTGCTCACTGCATCTCACTCCTGCCAATACACCCGTTTCACCCGTTCCGCTACATTGGTGAACACCTCGTAGGGAATGGTTTGCAGGCAAACGGCCAGTTCCTGCACCGGCAGGTGCTCGCCGAAGATGATCACCTCGTCGCCTTCGCGGGCTTCCGGGATGTCGGTTACATCGATCATGGTCATGTCCATGCATACGTTACCGATGGTGGGGGCTTTTTTACGGTGCACCAGCACGGCGTACCGCCCGTTGCCGGCGAGGCGCAGCAGGCCGTCGGCATAGCCGATACTGATCGTGGCGATGCGGCTGGGGCGGTGCACCGGGCCGTTTCGGTTGTAACCCACGGTTTCGCCGGGCGGCAGTTCCTTGATCTGGCTGATCGTCGCCTTCAGAGTGTTTACCACCTGCAACTGGTCTGCCAGACCGCCCGAATCGATCCCGTACAAGCCGATACCCAGGCGTACCATGTCGAAATGGTATTGCGGGAAGCGGGCGATCCCGCCGGTGTTGGCGACATGCCGTAAGGGCCGGTAACCGAGGGCCTCTGCGATCGGTTCGTACATTGCGGAGAACGCCGCGGCCTGCCGGTGGGTGAAAGCATCGTGGCCCGGCGCATCGCTGGCCGAGAGGTGGGAAAACACGGTACAGACCCGGATTCGGGGATTTTCGCGCAGGCGGGTGCATAGTGCCGGAATGTCCTTTTCCTCAAATCCAAGCCGGTGCATACCGGTATCGAGTTTCAAATGCACGGACAAATCCTTGTCTTTGCCGGCAAATTGAATCAGCTGTCCGAGCAGGGCGCGGCTGTACACTTCTGGCTCCAGCCGGTAGCGGAACAAGGCGTCGAAACTGGCCGGCTCAGGATTGAGCACCAGTATCGGCAGGCGTACACCGGCTTGCCGCAGTTCGATACCCTCGTCGGTGTATGCCACACCCAGGTAATCCACCTTGTGGAATTCAAGCAGTTTGGCCACTTCTGCCGACCCACTGCCGTAGCCCGCGGCTTTTACCATTACCATCATTTTGGCGCCCGGGGCAAGTACCCGGCGATAAACATTCAGGTTGTGTACCAGGGCGCTCAGGTTGACTTCCAGCACGGTTTTATGCGCCTTTTGTTCGAGCCGCCGGGCAATACGTTCGAAGGCGAAGGTACGGGCGCCTTTTACCAGCACGAGTTCGTCGTGAAAATCGTGTTGTTGCAGATCGTGTAAAAAAGCGGGCGTATCGGGGTAAAAAGCGGCGTCCATGCCGGGTGGCAAATATGCCCGGATGGCCGGTATCTCGGTCCCGATCCCGATGAGCCGGCTCACCTGCTGATCGTGCAGGGTGTGGGCCACGGTTTTGTAAAAAGGCTGTCTGTCCTGCCCGGTTTGCAAAAAATCGGACAGGATGAGCGTGAGCCGGCCGCCGTGCGCCTGTTGCCTGGCGAACTGAAGGGCAATGCGCAGCGAAACCGGGTCGTTGCTGTACGCATCGTTGATGATCATGCAGCGATTGATACCCGCCTTAAGTTCGAGGCGCATTTCTACCGGTTCGAGGCGTTTCAATTGATTCCGGAAACGTTTCGGCTCCAGGCTGAGCGCAGCCAGAGTCGCCAGACAATGGCAGATATTTTCAACGGAAGCGGCATCCGGGAATAACGTTTGAAGTTTGAAGCTCAACGTTTGAGGTTCGAAGTTCGAACTTCGAAGTTCGAGGTTCGAAGTTTGAACTTCAAACTTCCAGGAAACCAGGGTGCGTCCGGGTTTTTCTTTCTGCCAAGCCTGCGCAGCCTTGGCAATGGCCTCGTGTTCGGCGCAAAAAACAAGGGTTTTGGCGTGATCGAAAAGGCGCATTTTTTCGGCCAGCTTGGCATCGTCGGAGGGAAATCCTTCCCGGTGCGCCGGGCCGAGATTGGTAAAAATACCGATGTCGGGCCGGATGATCGGTTCCAGGCGTTCCATTTCGAGCGGACGGGAAATACCGGCTTCAAAAATGCCCAGCGTATGTTCGGCCTGAATCTGCCATACGGACAGGGGTACGCCGATCTGCGAGTTATAACTTTTGGGGCTTCTTACCACCTGAAACTTCCGGTGCAACAACTGGTATAACCATTCTTTCACCACCGTTTTCCCGTTGCTTCCGGTGATGCCGATCACCGGAAGGGTGAATTGCGCGCGGCGCCAGGCGGCGAGGGCCTGCAGAGCGGCCAGCGTGTCGGGTACCAGTAAAATATTGGCTTCCGGCAAACCGGCGGTATCGACCTGCCGGCTCACGACAAAATGCCGTACGCCCGCCTTGTAGGCCTGGGACAAATACCGGTGCCCATCGTTCCGTTCGCCGACAAGGGCAAAAAAAAGCGTGTTTGAAGGCGAGATGATCAGCCGGGTATCGAACGACAGCTGTTCCACGGCAGCGTCGGGCCGGTTTTTTTGAAGCCACCGGCAGGCCAGTATTTCCCTGATTTTTTCAACTGTGTACACCATAAATCAATGCCGGGATAAGCCTAATTAAAATGCGCTTTGCAACCGGAGCCAAAGATTCCAAAAAAGGATGACGTACCTTTGTAAAAAATATCACCGTGGAAATTCTGGCACATTCACTGGCTGAACTTGACGACGCCATGCCCCGCCTGGCGGAAATACTCGGCGCCCGGCGCAAGGTGGCGTTGTACGGCGACCTGGGCGCCGGTAAAACGACCCTCGTACAGGCTTTTTGCCGCTGGCTCGGCGTGGAAGACAACGCCACCAGCCCGACATTTTCCTTAGTAAACGAATACCGGTACCTCGACGACGCGGGCGAGCCGGCCCTCGTTCACCATCTCGATCTGTACCGGTTAAACTCGCCGCGGGAGGCCCTGGATGCCGGTATCGGGGAGTTGTTATACGATCCGTGGTACTGTTTTATCGAATGGCCACAACTGATCGAACCCTTTCTGCCTGAAGACGCCGTAAAAATTCAGTTGGATATTTTGAGTGAAACCGCTCGGCGACTGTTAATTTTGTAAGTTTCTTCGCAAACCGTTTACCCCATTTACGCTTACTCAAATTTACAAAAAATGGAAACCCTCGCTACCACGTTCGGCCAGAGAGCCACACAGACGGAAACGCTGGAAGTTGTGCCGAAACATCAGCGGCTCTTTATCGGTATTCCGCGGGAAACCACCCTGCAGGAAAACCGCGTGGCGCTCGTACCCCACTCCGTGGCGACCCTCACGGCGCATGGACACCGGATCGTGGTGGAAAGCGGGGCCGGGCAAAAGTCGAAATACAGCGATAACGATTATTCCGAGTCCGGCGCCGAAATCGCCAAAAGCCGGGAAGAGGTGTTCAGGGCCGACGTCATGCTCAAAGTTGCCCCGCTCACCCTGGAAGAAATCGATCTGATGCGACCCAACCAGGTGATCATTTCGCCTATCCACCTGCCGCTGCTGAATCCCGAATACATTATCAAATTACAAAAAAAGCGGGTGATCGCCCTCGCCATGGAATACATCCGCGACGACGATACGGGCGTGTTTCCCATCGTCCGGATCATGAGCGAAATTGCCGGCACCAGCGCCATTCTGATCGCCGCCGACCTGCTTTCCACGGCTCGCGGCGGTAAAGGCGTATTGCTGGGTGGTATTGCCGGGGTGCCGCCGGCCAAAGTGATCATCCTCGGCGCGGGCGTGGTAGCCGAGTTCGCCTCCCGCACAGCCATCGGCCTCGGCGCCGAAGTGCGTATTTTTGACAACAACGTGTACAAACTCATGCGGCTTCAGAAACATGTGGGCCGCCAGTTGCATACTTCCGTCATCAACCCCCAGCATCTGCGCGAACAACTGATCACCGCCGACGTCGCCATCGGCGCCATCCACTCGCCGCATGGTCGTACACCGGTGGTGGTGTCCGAAGACATCGTACAGCGGATGAAACCCGGTTCGGTGATCGTCGACGTGAGTATCGACCAGGGCGGCATCTTCGAAACCTCCCAGACCACCAGTCTCGACAAGCCCACCTTTGTCAAACACGGGGTCATCCACTACTGCGTTCCCAACATTCCTTCCCGCGTAGCGCGCACAGCCTCCGAGGCCATCAGCAATATCCTGACTTCCCTGCTGCTCAAAGCCGAGTCGGGCGGAATTTTACCGCTCATCACCAGCCACGAAGGGCTGCGCAACGGCGTGTACACCTACAAAGGTTGCCTCACCAATGCTTACTTAGGCGAGCGGTTCCAGTTGAAAAGCACGAATCTGGATTTGTTGATTACATCGGATTTTTGACAGGCGGATTTAAACTTTTTTGAAACTAAAACCAGTTTTTAATAAAATTGAATCCGGCATTTAATAAAAGTAAAGAGCACATTAGCAACCTGACATTTTTTTTGCTCTTCATACTCTCCGCACCGCTCTTTGCGCAGGCTCCCGACACGCTCAATCCGGATCGCGCCCCTTTTCTACTTGGCGGCCGGCTGCACCGCGGCTTTATTATCCCCCATTCCCGCGACATTGCGCAGGTGTCGGACTCCCATCCCTTTGGCCTGGAATTGAATGTGCAGTGGCTCATGACAGCGGAAAAACACACCCGCGAATCGGGCGTCATTACCAAACGCGGGTTCCTGGCGCACTATATCAACTACGATCACCCCGACGTGCTGGGATATTGCCTGTCGCTGGCGCCGTACATCGAACCGCTGATCCGGCCCGACCGACGGCTCTATGGCGCCGTGCAACTGGGCCTGGGCGTTTCGTACCTGAGCAAAGTGTATCACAAGGACAATAACCCGACCAACCTGTTTTTCAGTACGCATATCAGTTATTTATTGATCGCCAACGCGTATTTGTATTTCAAAGCGACGCCCCGCTGGGATGTTTCCCTGGGCTTCAACTACAACCATATATCCAACGGCGGCATGCGCGAACCCAACAAAGGCATGAATTTTCCCACCTGGAACGCGGGCCTTGCCTACCATGTTCAGCCAACAACCATTCGCCGGGTTGTAAAAAACAAAAACTGGAAAAACCTGCCGCGCAACTACGCTTACGTGCACGCCGCCGGCACCATCAAAAAAGCGCAGGCCACCGATGCGTTCCCCGTGGACAAACCCTGCTGGCAACTCGGCGGCATAGCCATGGTTGGCCGCCGCGTCGGGCGCATGAGCGGCCTGGCCGCGGGCACCGAATGGATTCACGACGGCTGGGCCCGCGAAGTGCTGGACCGGGCAGGAGACAACACCAGCGCGCTCAAGGGCGGCATCCTGTTCGGGCACGAACTCCTTACCGGAAGGGTACGGTTCACGGTGCATTTGGGCGCCTACGTGTATAACCCTTCGCGCAATACCGACGCGGTGTATCAGCGTTATGGCCTTTTTTACCGGATAGGTCAACACCTGCAGTTCGGCAGCACCCTGAAATCGCACCGGCACGTGGCGGATGTGTTCGATGTGCGGGTAGGGTGGTTGTGGTGATTGTATTTATTTGTAAAATACTACCTACTTTTATCCCCGGGCCAGACTTATTGGGATGCCCCGGGTAAATGATGGAAAAACTACTATATTTCCATTTCCATATCGCCAACAAAGAAGTGCAACTGACCGTGGCCGGCCAGGATGGGCTGCCCGTGGAGCAGGCCACCTCGCCGCTCAACTTTGAGGACAACCTGTTCAGCGCCCTCAACGTATTGCACCGGCTGATGACGGCGGGCGGCGGGCGAAACGCTTTTCGCGCCGACCGCGAGTTTATCCGAAAGATCGGCCGCATCCTGGCGTCCCTGCTCAACCTGAATACCGGCGCCCCGGCCGCGGTACAACAACTGTTCGAAAAACACTGGCAAACCCTTGCCGGCGACCCGAAAGCCGCCGCCTGTTTTACCTTCGGTTTCGCCCAACAACCGCCTTACACAGAGCTGGCCGAACTGCCCTGGGAATTTTTGTCCTATCAAAATACAGACCTGGCTACAGCCGGCAGCCCGGCCTGCGATTTTATCCGGAATGTTCAAACCCAGGCGCCGGCCGCGGCGCCGGCCGCGGTGAAAAAAGGCGATCCGCTGAATATTTTGCTGATCATCAGCGAACCGGACCCCGAGGTGTTGCGGCAATCGGACAAGGGCCTGGTCGCCTATCGCGAATCTTTTGTTTACCGCCTGTTGCGATTGTACGAAAATCTGGTGACCGTACCGGACTCCGGCATCCGCCTGCGCGTACTGTTCCAACCCCGGCCGGCAGAAATACAACAGGGCCAGGCTACCCGAAAAGCCCTCGATTTCGACGAGTTTTTGCGGCGCTTTCAAAAGAACATGGTGGAGCCCGACAGCGAAACGATCCGAAGCCCGGATCATTCCGATTTCCGACCGCATATCGTTCATTTCCTCGGCCATGTGTGCGCCGATGAACGCGACGAAGAAATGATCGGCTGCATCAACGAAGAAAGCAACCTTGTTTTTGTGCCCTTTCAGGCATTCACGGCTTGTTTTGCCGTCGCGCCGCCCAATTTATTTATCTTGCAAACGCCGGAGGGCGCCCGCCTGCACCGGGGGCCGTTCACTCAAAACGGGCTGTTGCTCGACTTGGCGGCCAAACGGCTGCCTTACCTGCTGAGTTTTCAGCACCCTGTCAACGAACAAGGATCACTGGCTTTTTTGCGGGAACTCTATAATCGCCTGCTGGACACCCAAAGCGTACCCGTCGCGGTGAGCGCGGCCCGGGGCAAACTGTCGCGCGACGTGGTTTCTTTCGCCGATGCCAACGCCTTTGGCAGCCCCACGCTGTATACGTCCCTGCCTCAGCCTGGTCCTCTGCATTTCAGTTTGGTCACTACAACAGGTCCGGCCGATGAAAAAACAGACGCGGAAAGGGAAAAATCCCTTGCAACGGAAACACTTCAACAAAAAATCGACCGCTATGTGACAGCAATACGCCGGGGCATTGAAAAGGCGGATTACGAGGCTGCATTGCTGAAATTCAAGGAAATAGCCGAAATAGCCGTCCGCTCGCCCGAATCCGACACACCGCTGGCCGAACGCTACAACGACGACGCTACCAGCCTGCTCGGACGATATAATCAGATAGAATCAAGTTACAAACAGCGAAGAATAGACGAAGCCACCCGGAACAGTAGCCGCATAACCCTCGGATACGACCTGCTTGAACTGATGCGCAAATTCCCCGGCGTAGCGCAAAAACCGGTAGACACTCCGGTAGTAAACACACCGCGATTGAGATAAACTTTAAAAAAATGCTTCCGCTTCCTTTTGATCCGATCATTGCCGATGCTTACCGCCAGGCCGCACTCGCCGGGCAGGATATGTACGTTTTTGCCGGTCAAATGGAAAGACTGAAAGCGGCGTTGACCGCGGCGGAAGACCTGTACCAACAGTGGGAACGCCTCGACAACCTTGCCGGTGAAGCCCTTTGGTCCAGGCAGGAGGCACAACACCTGCTGCTGGCGCGCAATCTGTTTTTTGAGGCCCTCGAAGCGCATTTTACCCAAGCCATCCTGCAGCCCGACGCCACGCCGGAGCAAGACTGGTCGCGCTGGTGGGCGGCATTTTCCGAAGCCAGCTTCCATTGGCAGACCGAGGCCCTGCTGGCCTTATGCCAGACGCCGGCTTTCGAGCGTCGTTTTGGAAAAAAGATGAAGCGCTACAGCCGTTTTATCGATTATTTCCGCGACCGCCGATGGGTAGAAACGCGGGAAGTATTTTGGGAGCTGGCCGGCGATAAAACCTTGCCCGACGAACATCGGGGGTATCACCACTATGTTTGCGGGCAAATCGACTTGTACTTTCACTATCGATATCAAGAGGCAAAGGAATTGTTTGCCGCGGCGGAAAAATTATTGTCTGGCAAACCCCTGGCTTTTCACGGCTGGGTGGAGTATTATCTGAAAAGCGCGGAAAAAGACCACAGCCGGGCCGCCGGCTTCGTGGAACAAGCCCTGAAACTGGACGCCGGCCACGCCCCAACGCTGATCCTGAAAGCGGACGTGCTGGCGGAAAAAGGTCTTTTAACGGATGCCGAAGACGTTTACCTCCAGTCGCGGCAAATCCGGCCCGGCAACGCGACGGCGTATACCCGCCTGCTCGACCTCTACGGGAAACCGGACTTTTTTGAAAAAAAACTGACTGAAATCGAGGCGCTGGTTGCGCTCGATGCCCAGTTGGAATCCGCTACCGCCTACCTCGTCTGGACCGACGCCGGCGCCATTTACCAGCAACACGGCGAAGCGAACTGGTCAAAAGCCGAAGCATACCACCGCAAAGCCTGCGATGCGTTTCCGCGGGGTATTACGCCCGTGTTGAACCTGGGTTATTTTTATCTGGATACCCTGAAGTACAGCGAGGCGGAATCCTGTTTTCAAAAAGTTGTGCAACTGGCGCCGGAAGCCCGCGAAGGATACCTGGCCCTGGCCCGGCTTTGCGAAGCGCGGGAAGCATGGGAGGCAGCCCGGGATCACTACGAACAAGTGAAAAAACTGATCCCTTCCTGGGAACGATTCATGCTCAGCTCCACCGGTCGCTGCCTGCGCCGGCTCGAACGCTGGGAGGAAGCCGAAGCCGATCTGCTTGCCGCATGGGCTTTGGATGAATACGACGACTCCGGCGCGATGACGGAAGTGTATGAAATGGTACAGCAACTGTACAAACACCCCGACAACCCGCAACCCGACAAGGCCGTTCAGATACTGGATCGCGCCGCACAAAAACGCCGCGGCACACCCGCCATCGCTGCCGGCATGGCCAACCGGCAGGGGCACGCCCTGTTCTACGTGGAGCGTTATGCGGAGGCGCTGCCCTTTTACCGCCACGCGGCCGAGCTCATGCCGGAAGAACCGGTGTACTATACCAATCAGGCCGATTGCTACGACAAACTATACCGGCAGACAAAAGAAGAACAGCACTTCCGGGATGCGCTCGAAGCGCTCGACAAAGCCGCCAACCTGGCCCCGCAGGATTCGTCCATACCCAAAAAACGCCGCCAGCTGTCCCTGGTACGCTACAATCCGCATCTCGCGGAATTGCCTGTGCTCTACCAGGTGCACGTGGAAGTAGGCCATCCCCTGCTCGATGAAATTACGCTGGACTACCAAAGTTTGCTTCCCGGTATCACCGCGCTGACCGATGCGCTTCGCCTCCGCATGCGCGAACGTTATGCGATCAACTTGCCCGGGTTGCGGTATCGAGACATCTCCGAAACCGGCGGCGTTTTTCAGTTCCGCCTATACGAGACGCCCGTTTGGCGCGACCACTTGCCGGCAACACAAGAAAACCCGCCGACAATGGCTGCCGTGCTGGATCAACTGGAATTGTTCACTAAGCAGTATTGCCTCGACCTGTTTGTCAATTACTGGGACGTGGACAAAGAAGTGCCCCTGTTACCCAATACGGAGTTGGTACACTTTACCCGCGTAGTAATGGCCATGCTCGTTGAACAAATCCCGCTGCCGCCACTACCGCAACTCCACCAGTTGTACCGGGCAGAGGGCGGCGCGAATTTGCCCATAGCAGAAGTCGTGGAAAAGCTGCGGATGACGGAAGCCCTTCGCCCCTACTTGCCAGGCGCCGGGGAAACATACGTCTTCAGCCGGCTTGGGGCACATGAGGAACAGGTATTGCAAGCCTGCCTGATCGGTCAGGGCAACAACCGGGCGCTGACCTTGCCCCTCCCGTTCGCACAGGGCTTTCTCGGCGCGGTGATCCGCATGGCGGAAGCGCATCCCAAACTCGCCATTGTGACCAAAAAAGACGACCTGCGGCCTTTTTTGCGCAGTGTACTGGCCGGACTGCCCCAGGTGGCCGTTTTGAAAACGCCGGAACTGCCCGCCGATGCCGCCGCTCGCAGCCTGGAACCTTTGGAAATTCGGGAACAGGATAGTCAGGCGCTCCTGGATGCTCTTCAGTAAAAAATACGGGAAAAAATGTCAATCCGCTTAAACATAGACATCGATATTTTTCAAACGCCCGGTCCCCCTTCCGACCTGGAGCGTTTGAAAACTGCCGTTCATGCGGGTATTGAAACCATGTGGTCCGGTTTCGGTTTGCCTGCACAACCGGAAGTGCGGGTGCAATGGGTGGATCAAATGCCAGATTTGTTCGACTTTGAACTCCGTGTTGACGCGCAACTTTGTCCGGTACCCGTGTATTACCCCGGCCACCTGATGCCGCCAATCGAGTTTCGTATTTTGAACGCTGTTTTTCAGAACAGAATCCGGTTGCTGACCGATGAGCAACTCCGGCAGCTGCGGAGACAATACGTATCCGAAACAAAAACGGTGGCCAGTTGGAGCAGCGCGCCACTATCTGTATGGCAGGCATTGGCCGCTTTGTTGCTGAAACATGGCTTCGGCCTTTACCGGATGAACGAATGCCTGGCCTATTGGCATCCCGATCTGAGCCCGGAAGAAACTTTCGAACGCCTGATTGAAAATCCGGAAATGTTGAACATGACGCTTCAGGTCAACCCGGCTTTGGCTGACAAGGCGGATTGGGAATCATTTTTACCCGTCTTTTACCGGGAGATATATGAAGAATTGGGCGTATTGGCGCCGGAAATGGACATTGAAGCCGCGAAAGCGTTATCTGCCGGGCATTTCCGCTTGCGATTCAATGATCTTTGGCTTCCAGTGCTCCCCGGGTTGCAGGCTGGTGAATCATTGTACGTTACTTCCGGCGCCGGGATTTTCGCCCCGTACCGAGATCGTTTTTATGCCAAAACCCCGCCAAACGATGAGCCTTTGCAGGCGCCTGAATTTGATAATCCGCGCACATTCATACTCGATTGGGCAAAATACTGGGTAGGCCAATCGGCGGGATGGTACGTAAACGCCGGCATTGTTGAAAGCCTGCTCGATAAACTGGAGGACACCAATCGCTCGCTGGTCATTATGGTGCGCGAGCAATGGCCCGTGCAGCGACTTTGCGGGTTATTGCGCGCCCTGCTCGACGACAAAGTGAGTATCCGCAACCTGTCGGAAATTTTGGACGTATTGCTGCGTATCGACGGTCCCCTGCCGGTAGACGACACGGAATACCTGGTTTATTTCCCGCCGGCTAGCCGGATCGTGACCATTCCGCCCGGGGTGGCGCCCGCTGCATTCAGCACCGACCAACTGGTTTCACAAGTGCGCGCCGGCCTGAAATTCCCCATCGCATTCCCGCACCTGCGCGACGGCCTGTTGCCCTGCTACAACATCGATCCGCCACTGTTGCGTGATCTGCGCGACGGTTTCCTCGAACATAGCATACCCACACCCGACTCGGCATTTTACCGACTTCTGTGCTCCTTGCGCGATGTTACCGATGCCGATTATCCCAAACCCGTACTTTTGGCGCCAACCGCCGTTCGCCCGGCCACTGCCCGTTTGCTGCGCCCCTATTTTCCGCAAATGACCGTGCTGGGCGCCGAAGAGGTTCCGCCGTTTTTTATTCCGCAGGTGAAGAACACGGTGATATGAGTTTATGAGGGTTTATGGGGGTTTATGAAGGTTTATGAGGGTTTATGAGGGTTTA
>CALEYM010000507.1 GCA_937926185.1 uncultured Bacteroidota bacterium
GTCGGGGGGCCGGGGGTGGGGTTTCATGCGGCGGGGTACAATATCCGGATAGTCACTTTTTACATTTCAAACTATTGTTATATCACTTGAAATCCAAATGCATACGGGTCATCCTCCTCATCAATAATAATGGTATTGTAACCGGTAATCCTCGCCCAACCCTCTATACTCGGCACAATGGCCTCGTAGGGGCCGCAGGTAGTCTGCTCTTCCACGCGCCCGGTGAAGGTGCTGCCGATGATGCTCTCATGTACGAAAATGTCGCCGGGCCGCAGCTTGCCTTTGGCTGCCCACTGCGCCATACGCGCCGAGGTGCCGGTGCCGCAGGGCGAGCGGTCGATGGCTTTATCGCCGTAAAATACGGCGTTGCGGGCCGCGGAGTCCGGGTGCAGGGGCTCGCCGGTCCAGAGCAGGTGACTGAGGCCTTTTATTTTTTCGTCGAGCGGATGCTCGAAAGTGTAGCGTTCGTTCAGCTGGCGGCGCAACACGGGGCTCCAGCGGATCAGGTCGGCAGCCGTGTGGTGCTGGATGCCGCGAAAGTTCTCCTGCGGGTCCACGATGGCGTAGAAGTTGCCGCCGTAGGCCACATCCACGCGCAGCGGCCCCAGGTCGGGGCAGTCCGCTTCCAGGTTTTCGCGGTACAGGAAGGATGGGATATTCGTCAGTTTCACCGAGCGGACTTTTTTGCCTTCCTGGCGATATTCCACCAGCACCAGTCCGGCCGGCGTTTCCAGGCGCAAGCGGCCGGGCGTTTTAGGTATCACCAATCCTTCCTCGATGGCGATGGTCACGGTGCCGATGGTGCCGTGGCCGCACATCGGCAGGCAGCCGCTGGTTTCGATGAACAGCACGCCCACATCATTGGCCGGATCAAGCGGCGGGTACAGGATGCTGCCCGACATCATGTCGTGTCCGCGCGGCTCGAACATCAATCCTTTCCGGATCCAGTCGTATTCGCGCAGGAAATGCAGCCGGCGTTCGCCCATGTTAGCGCCCGTGAGTTGCGGCCCGCCGCCAGCTACCAGCCGAACCGGGTTGCCGCAGGTGTGGGCGTCGATGCAGAAGAATGTTTTGCGCATGGTTTAGTCATTGGTAGTCATTGGCCGTGTATTTATTCCCTCCTGAATGATCCTCATCACCCGTTCCCGCTCGGCCCCTTGCAGCGGCTGCCGGGGCGGGCGCACGTGCTCGGTGCCCAGGCCGGTCATGGATTCGGCGAGTTTGATGTTTTGTACCAGTTGCGGACTGATGTCCAATTCGAGCAGGGGCAGGAACCAGCGGTAGATGCGCAGGGCTTCTTCCGTGCGGCCGGCTTTGGCTAATTGGTATACGGCCACCGTTTCGCGCGGGAAGGCGTCGACCAGTCCTGCTACCCAGCCGTGGGCGCCCATGAGCAGTTCTTCGAGGGCCAGGGTATCCACGCCGCAGAGGATTTTGAGCCGGTCGCCGAAACGGTTGAGCAGGCGCGTTACGTTGGAAATGTCGCGGGTGCTTTCCTTGACGGCCTGGATGTTGTCCAGTTTGAGGAGTTCCTCGAACATGGCCGGCGTAACTTCCACCTTGTAATCCACCGGATTGTTGTACACCAGGATCGGCAGGCCGGTATTCCGGGCCACGGTGCTGAAATACGCCACGGTTTCGGGTTCGGTGGGTTTGTACATCATGGGCGGCAGCACCATAAGGCCGTCGGCGCCGTGTTGTTCGGCGCGTTGGGCCAGTTGAATAGCCGTGCGGGTGGCGCCCTCGGCGATGTTGACGATGACGGGGACGCGGCCCTGGGCCAGTTCTTTTGTGGCCAGCAGCAGTTCGATGCGCTCGTCGTGCGTAAGGGTGCTGGATTCGCCCAGCGAGCCGCCGATGATGATGCCATGTACGCCGGCGTCGATCTGGGCCCGGATATTGTGCAGGAAGGCCGGGATGTCGAGATCGCCGTTTTCTTTGAATTTGGTAGTGACGGCGGGGTAGACGCCGTGCCAGGAGATTTGCATGATAGAAATTTTTAACGACGTTACACAGTTGAAGAAATTTTTCTTAATATGTTAGTAACTACCAGACCCCGAAGGGGTTGAATGTGAATAGCCCGGCATGAAATGCCGGGTTGGAGTGCGACCGAACCGTTTGGCAACCGCAAAGCGGTTGAATCTCAGGTATGTAGCCAAGGCACATTCAACCGCTTTGCGGTTGCGTGGCGTTATTCCGCATGAAAACCCGGCATTTCATGCCGGGCTATTCACATTCGACCCCTTCGGGGTCTGCCAGTGATTATTACATCAAGAAAAAGAACTTCAACTTTTGGGTAATCGGAACCTCCTTCTGGGAATAGCCTGTCCCGTACTATAGTCGGGAGACCGGGGGAGGGCCTTGCTGAGCAGGACGAAATACTTGAGTTCACGTAAATGTCTCATATAGAAGTTGTTGATTCTTCTGTTTTGATAAGTTGTGCTTACCCATCACCGGACAGGATTTTACCTTTAGACGGGGTTCCTTCTCCACGGCGCCGCCTTTTCCAACTGCCCGGCCAGCCGGTACAACATATCCTCTTCTCCCAGCCGCCCCGTAAACATCACCCCGATGGGCAGGTTTTCTTCCGCCGTCCAGTGAAAAGGTATCGACATGGACGGCTGTCCGGTGAGGTTGGCGAAGGGCGTCCAGGGGATGTAGTCGTATATTTTATCGGCCAGGCTGGAAATAGTGGCTTTGATGGCGCTGCCCAGCCCGAAGGTGTTGACCACGGCGATCATGCGTTTTTCGGCCGCCGAGGGACGCAGACTACCAATGGCAATCGGCCGTTTGGCCAGGGTAGGAGTGAGCAACAGGTCGTATTTTTCATAAAAACCGGCAATGCGCCGGCTGATGTCGCCCCATTTGTGTTTGGCCAGGGTGTAATCGGCGGCGGAAAACGAGCGCCCCAGGAGATAGAAGGCATAGGTTTGGGCCTCCATATCGGATGGGCGGGCCGCCCGGCCCAGGTATTGCGACAGTACGCCGATCTCGCCGGCCATTTCACCGGCCACCACCACCAGAAATGCTTCCGTAAGGTCTTCCCGCCGGTAGGGCAGTTCCACTTCCGAAACTTCGTGCCCTTCGGAACGCAACACTTCCGCGGCCTTGTTCAGGGCGCTCAGGCAGGCATCGTCCACCGGAAAGCCCATCGTATGGGCGGCGGTGTAGCCGATGCGCAATTTGCCCGGCGCGCGCCCCACTTCTTCCAGGTAGGGCCGTTTGGGGGGCTCGATGATGTAGGGGTCGCCCGGCGCGGCGCCCTGGATCACATCGAGGTAAGCCGCCGAATCGCGCACCGAATGGCTCACGCAATTCTCCACCGCGGCGCCCGACCACATTTCGCCTTCCAGCGCCGACCAGGACACGCGTCCGCGGGTAGGTTTCAGCCCGAACAAACCGCAGCAGGAAGCCGGAATACGGATGCTGCCGCCGCCGTCGTTGGCCGTGGCCATGGGTACCATGCCGGCCGCCACGGCTGCCGCCGAGCCGCCGCTGGAGCCGCCGGGCGAAAAGGCCGGGTTCCAGGGGTTTCGGGTGGGGCCGTACAGTTCGGGTTCGGTGAAAGGCGTGATGCCGAATTCGGGCGTGTTGGTTTTGCCGAGGATGATCAGCCCTGCCTTTTTCATTTTTTGCACGGCAAAACTGTCTGTTTTGGAAACGTAATCGCGGTAGCCCCGGCAGCCGGTGTTCATCGGCATGCCCGCCACTTCCATGCCCAGGTCTTTCACCAGGAAGGGCACGCCGGCAAACGGCGCCGAACGATCGGCTTTTTTCGCCTCGGCCCGCGCTTCGTCGAAACGGCGGTGGATGACGGCGTTCAGGGCCGGGTTGGCCGCTTCAATTTGACTGATCGCGGTATCGATCAGTTCTTCGGGACTGGTCTCCCCTTTTTTAACCAGTTCGGCCAGGCCGAGGGCGTCGTAGCGGCGGTATTCGTCGAGTGTCATGGCTGTTTTATTGAGTGGCAAACCCAGCTATCGCAACAGTGCCTGCAAGCGTTCCAGCCGGGGTTTATCGCTCTCGTAACCTTCTATGTATTTCAATCGTTCATTCACGTACTTGGCACAGCTTTCCCCGCCTGGCGTTTGGTAATTCGCTTTTGCGCCGTGTTCTATCAAGGCAATACAAATATCCCATTGGCTTTGGATTGCTGCATATATCAAGGGGGTAATAGGCTCCATGCTGTTGCAAGTCGACGTTATATTTGGGTCGGCGCCGAATTCAAGGAAGGTCAGCACACTGCCCATGGGGTCCATTCGACTTAAAATAGCCTCGAAGATAAAAGGGCAGTTAGTTGCATAATAGCGGGCATTGGGGTCAACGCCGTGCCCGAACAGGAAACGCAACATGGCAGGATTGCCTTTGTCGGCGGGGCCTTCGAGGATACCGGGGTCTTTGGTACACTTTTCCAGGGGCGCTCCTGCATCCGTCAACAATTTGATGCACCGAAGCCTTTTTTCGGTAAGTTCTATGGGTGGAACTTCCTGAATAGCAAACCACAGTATTGGAAAAAGTTGCGTCGTGTCGGGCTGCATGGACTGCAATAGTTGCCGGAGCGCCTCCGCATCGTTGGCTTCAACGACCCGTGCCATACGTTCCAATTCCGGTTCTTTAAAATATGGTTGGTTTTGAATGGCTTTTTCTCTTTTATGGCTTCTCAGGATGTTGATACCGGATGCAGCAAAAAAAAATAAAATTGCCAATAGCGCCAATCCG
>CALEYM010000508.1 GCA_937926185.1 uncultured Bacteroidota bacterium
TCATTATATTGATACAGAATTACAACTCCTTTTCTCTTCAATTCATTTAATCCTTGGCCTAATTCAGATTCTGCACTTAGTGGAGTTGCGGTCAGCAAAACACTTCCTAATTCGTATCCTCTACTGTCTAACTCTAATGCTATTTGGGCTGCCATGACACTACCGTAGCTTGACCCAATTAGGTTAATTTTTTCTTCCGGATTGACAGCCTTGGCTTCTTCGTAACCTGCAATAATTTCAGCGACTACCATATCAAATAATTCCTTGTCATCGGGATTGCTTATGCCGGGTTTAAAACCATTATTTAAGGTAAACAAGCCCTTTTCAATTAAATTTGGTGCCGTAGCAGTTTTGGAAAAGGCAAATCGAATCGGTTGACCGGGTTTGTTTAAAATTTGACTAAACTCTCGATTAAGGTCTGATGAAAACGTTTTATTTTTTTCCTTTTTCCTTTTCTTCTTGCTATTCTTAGCAATTGCGCCTTGTATAAATATTGTATATAAACCGTCTTCATCTATAGCTTGAATAGGAGTATTGCTAGCATAAAGATATGGCGACAACATCGGAAACATGCTTCTCAACGGATCCACACTCAAAAACCGCCCCACCCGTGGGTCATAAATCCGCATACCATAGTCCTGTTGGTTATCGTCTCCTTCTTTTATCTCGTCGTCGCCTTCTTTGCCGTTGAAGCCGTAGCGGTAGTCGTAAGCATTCAGGCTGTACTGCCGTCTCAAAGAACTATCGGTACTCGTAGGCATGAGCATACCGAATGGGTAGTACTGCTGGGCCGCCATTATATCGGCTTCGTACCACTGGATATCGGCGCCGGAGGCGGCCATGCCGCGTTTCCGGTCGGTGATTACAGCGAGTACATTACCCAGGTGGTTAGTCAGTTCATAACGTTTCCAGCCTTCCGGCAAGGTGTAAAAAACGCTATCCAAAATATACGGGTTTTCGGGCACGGCGGGGTAAAGTTTAATCTCGGGCAGGGCCATTCCTACGCGGGCGGAGCCATAGATGTGGTGCTCTGTAAGGAAAAGCGAGTCGAGGGGAAAGTCTCCTTCATTATGAATCCACTTATAAGCAGCCATCACATTGCCCTGGGCGTCACGGATATAGTAGGTACGCGTTTGACCTATTCCGCCGTTAATCCAGTATTGTTCAATTTTCACTACGCGCTGCTGCATTGGATTGTAGTAGAACTCCACAGAACTATTACTGCCTATTTTTGTAAACAGCTTCAGTTTTTGTGTATTTGTCCAGTAGATGTTACTCAGCAAGCCACTATTTGCGTCAAATACCATATTTCCAATTTCATCATAAGAATAATTGTAGAATGGTTGGTCTTCCAAGTCTCCCTGGTAGGCAGTTTTGTTTGTTTGGGCATCGGTTATGTAGTTTAATTTATTGTTGTCACTATCGTAGTGATAGGTCAGGCTGTCCATGATAATCGCCGGGCTGCCGGCATTGCCGTAGCGGTCGTAGGTCAGGATATTTCCATTGGGGTCGTAGGTAACGTTTTCCTTGAGTATGGAAGCGGCCGTGCCGGAGGTCCAACTGAAAGAATTGTAGGAGTACCCGGAATTGTACGCCTCCATTTTCACCAGGCGGTTCAGTTGGTCGTAGCGGTAGGCATAACCTTCCGGGCTGGCTTCGTATTTGCCTTGTTCATGCAATTTGGCAATGCTGTACACCGCGTGGCGGATGTTGCCGTTGTACAAGCTTGGCGCCCCGCTTTCGAAGTGTCCGCCGTGGCTGTACTGCATTTCGAATCGGTCTGTGGCCTGGGTTCCGATCTTGCGGTATTCGCCGTAGTAGTAGCCCAGGGTGAAGGCGGCTGCGTCGCGGGCCACGGTTATGTTGCGGGCCATGTCGCCGGAGTTGCCGCTTTTGCCGTCGCGGCCCATGTCGCGGGTGGCGAAGTCGCCCACCTGGGCAGTGTCGAGCCGCAGGGCGGAAGCGTTCATGCCTTTGAGCCAGCCTTGCAGGGTGTAGGCGTAATCGAGGCCCTGTACCCGGCGCTCTCCGAGTTCGGTGCGTCCCAGGGGGCCGTGGAGGTAGTATTCGTAGTTGGCGTCGCGTTCCCAAAGCAGGCCGTTGTTGCTGGTTTCTACGTATTCCACGCGGTTATCGGCATCGTACACGTAGTGGTGGAAGAACTGATCGATGGAGTCGCGCTGATAATACACGTAGTTGACCTTGCCGCTGATGAGATCGTACTCATAACCAATGCGTTTGAAACGGTGACCAACCGTGTCCAGTTCGGGGAAGTCCTGCACGAGTTGTTTGACGTTGCCGGCAATGTCGTAGCTGTAGTGTGTGGCGTAGTTGTAGGTGGTATCGTAACTATCGGCGATTTCCTCGAAGGTCACCGTTGCGACGCGATTTCGAAGATTGTCTTGTCCGGCGGCGCTGCCCGGATTTGGGAAGTAATTTTTAAAGGGGTTTGCCGGATGGAAAATCGCTTCGTCGTAGTAGGTTTTGGTGACTTCTTTAAAAGCGTTCGTTCCGTCGTTTAATAACCAATCTTCAAAATCGGCATAATCCCATATATCGCCTAAAACCGGGACTTCCGTGCCTGCATGAAGGGTGCGGCCCGTTTCGACAACCCTCCCCAATGGATCGTACAGGGAGTAGGTATAATGGCGGGTCGGCGAATATGTTCGCTGTTCGGCATTTTGAGAAAGGACCAGGCGTCCGAGTTGATCGTACCAATACTCCGTCACCCCTCGATCCGGTGTGGAATCGCGCACCACCTGGTTGAGGGTGTTGTACCAATAACGGGTGTTGAAGCTGTGTTCGGGGTATTCCGGCGGATTGGCTGAATTGGCCCGGTGCGCTTTCACTGCCTGTAAATTCGACGGACTGGTGAGCGGGTTCACGCCTTTAGGCGGCACGGTGCGCACCAGGTTGTCGGCCTGATCGTAGTAATAGAGGGTATAGTGGTATTCACCCTGTGGCATGGACACGCAAAATGTTTCAACCAGGTCTGGCCCGAGGCATTTGGCCAGGTAGTTGCGCACGAATACCCGGCGCATGCTGTCCAGCAGGTTTTGGTACGTCAGGTTGGCCAGGGCCTCCATGCCTTCGTCCAATTCCACACTTACACAGCTGGTATCCAGTTGTGATTCGGGGAACAGCGACAGGGGACAGAGGTAACGGCAGGTGGAGTCCGATTGCAGGCCGGTGTCGATAAACATGGTATAGTCCTCGTATGTCCGGTTGAGGCCGAACAGTTGGTTCATATAGCCTGCCATTAGGTTTTCTTCGTCCGCATCGACGGTTCCGCCGATACAGCCCGAACTTTTGAACGCATTCCATTTAGGCTTGAGTTCGGCCAAAGTTTTGCAAGTCCCGCATTCGAGGATCGGCGGAATGGTAATGGCGCCGCTCATAAAGGTGCAAGCGGTATCGCAGCCGTTTTGCAGTTCCAACAGCGCCGCTTCGGTCAGCGGGACATTGGAAAGGCTGTTGAGGTACTCCAAAAAGGTGGTGGAATCGCTGACGGCTTCCCAGCAGTTTTCCAGGTCTTCCAGGCGATTGCACCGGCAGGTATCCCGGTAATAGATTTGTTGGGGCGGAACGGTGTATTGTTTTATGGAGTAGGTTCCTGGAAAGTCGATCAGTTTGGCGCTGCAAGCGGTATCGCAGGAATCCAGGGAAGGGAACACACCTTCGATAGCGTCCTGAAGGGTATAATCGCCGTAAGTGGTGGAATCGCCCGCCGTGGTAATCGAGCCGAAGGGATGCTCCAGGTCGCAGCCGTTTTTGCACACGGCAATAAAACGGTCGCGCAGTTCGTCCAGCCTGGTTTGGCCGGCATTGGCAATGGAATCGCAGCTCAGGCTCAGCGATTCGATCCAGATACCGGCCATAGCCGCGCAGGTGCTGTCGCATGCGTTTTCCAACTGCTCGTTCACATACTGGATCAGGATGTGAATGGAATCTTCCGCAACGGCTACCGAGAGCGGCGGGGCCGGAGAAGCAAACAAGCGGGATACTTTATCGCGATAGGGATTCGGTTGGCCGTAGCAAGTCGGGTAACCGAAACACAAGCTGTCGTAGGTCGTGCAATAGTCGTTGGGCATGGCCGGCGCGGGGCATGCGCCGCTGCGGATTTTTTGCCATTTCAGGCGGTTGCGCTCCGAAAGATAATGACTGACGATGAGTTGCCAGTACAGGTCGTTGTCGGCCGTACAAAGCGTGTCGATCACGATGTCGCAAGGCAGCACACCGCCGCAAAAGACGATGGATTTGATGATTTCGGTCAGGCTGACCGGCTCACTGCACTGGCTGGTATGGGTGGTGGTGTACAGGCTCCAGATGGTGTCCATCGTACCGATGAGCTCGGGGTTGTACACAAAAAAGGAATCGCGGGCAATCAGGGAATCTATCGGGATAAAGCCGTTGGCTACTGCCTGGGCGTAGCTGCTTGTGCTGGTGAGCAGGGAATCGAAATACGGATCGGACATTTCGGTGCAGCACAGCCAGGCGCAGTACTCGGGATGGGCTTTCACCAGGGTTTTGGCCCAGGAGGGTTTGAAATAGGTGATGAATTCGTTGACACCCAAATAATCGACACGGACTGGAATAGAGTCCGGCAAAGTAACATAGTCTACATTACCGATCTCATCGTAGTAAAGGCCGATATTGAGCGTGTCCTGGTAGGGATAGCGCTCGGCTCCCGCCGCTTTCCAAAAAACGGAAGTTGTGTCGCCAGATGCGGTGTACACAAAGGTGCTGTCCGGCCCGGGTCCGAGCAGCAGTTCGCCGTAATCGGCATACTGACCGCCCGGGCTGACGTCGAGCAGCATCAATTCGTACATGACCTGGCAATCGGACGGATCGCTTTCGTCGCACAGTTCAAGACAGGATGCATAAGCCGTTTGAAAGGCGTTCTGCGCATCCAGGGTATCCGACCCGACCGGGCTGGGGATATCCTGTACATAGGCTGTTAAAAAATTACTCCAACTACCCAGTTGGGTGAAACAATCCTCGCAGGAAACACGGCAAAGCGTATCGCCGATAAAAACTTTTTTCAGCGAGTCCGGATCGGGCAGGCAGGTCAGGTTGGCCAGAAAATCGTCGGCATAAAAATTCAGGGCCGTTTCGCTGACCCGTATGGTTTTGCGCACCTGGTAAACGCCGACCGGGAGCGTTTCGATGAATGTTTGCACCAGGGTATCCGGCAGCGCCTCACAAGTCAAATCGAAGGTCGGGTAATTGTTCCAGGTAAAAAGGCTGCCGCCGTTGATCATCTGCTCGCCGCATTCACTCAGCACGCTGATCTCCACGTCGTATTTGCAATCGTAACAGCGGGCTTCGGCAAGGCAGGAGTCTATGGACAGCTGCAAAGGCGGTTCGAATGCGTAGGTAAAGGTATCGGGGCCTACGCTCGTTACCAGCAGGGAATAGGTGGATACCAGCGCCAGGCCGTCGCGCACGTTGTTCAACAAGTCTTTTTTGACCTGATCCGCGGCAGAAAAATTATCGAGTTGTTGCAAACTGTCCGGGCTGGCGCCGGCCAGGGCCGTTGCGATTGTGCGCCCGTGCGCGTCGATGTAACTTACGCTGATCTGCCCGTTGGGGTCTGCCACGGCGTTTTTCTGGTAATGCGCGGCCAGGCCCACTTCGTTTCCAAACAGGCGGTCGAGTTCGTCCTGGTCGGGTTTGGCGTAAAAATATTTCGTTTCGTGACCGGAACCCAACTGAAAGGCCGGGCCTACGCCGCCCTGGCGCCGGATACGGCCGGTGGGGTCGGGCATAAATTCCGTCAGCGAGAATGGATAACCATCGGCGGCCGGCGTGAACTTGTTGATAATCCGGTCTCGCCAGGGGTTGGCGGAGGAGTAATAGCGGGCGACCACACTGGCCGAACTGTCCATCTGCGATGCCGGATTGGTGCTGGCCACGGTGCAATTTGCAGCGGCGAAATTAAAATCCACGGCCGAATAGTGCGCTTTACCCGGCGCAGCCGAATAAGCGTCGACATACCGGATTTTTCGCGTCCAGTCGTCGTATCCCGTGTCGGTGCATACCGGGGCGGGCATCACCTGCAGGGCCGCCCGGCCGAGGCTGTCGTAGATCACTTCGGAGGCAACCACCATGTCGATGGCATCGCTGCGGATTACTTTTTGGCGGTTGCGCAGCGAACCGTCGAAGTAGGTCGCCGATTGCGAACGCTTGCCCTCCTCGGCGTAAACGAGTTGCATTTGC
Organism: uncultured Bacteroidota bacterium; assembly: GCA_937926185.1. Lineage (GTDB taxonomy): Bacteria > Bacteroidota > Bacteroidia > Chitinophagales > Saprospiraceae > M3007. The sequence continues at coordinate 6,220 of CALEYM010000508.1, forward strand.
CAGTTCAAATCCGGTTCGTGCCACGCTACCCAGTACCAGTCTTTGCCGAGGACAAGAGTATCGGTCGTGGGCCGGACGGATGTCCACCGGCCCTGTTCCCGTTGGTTGTTTTTGTATCGCACGCCCCGCACCCGCCAGTAGATGCGCCCTTGGGGATAAACCAGCGGGATTTTATACCAACTGTGTGCGGTGGTAATGCGCGTGGCGTTATTGCGAAACAGAAAATCAAAATCGTCGTAACTGCCGGCGGCCAGCCCGATCGTGGCGCCGAGGGTGTCGTAAAAGGCCCATTCCAGGTCGTATTCTTCCGCGCCGGCCTGTTTCTCCCAGCCGACCTGCAGGGCATTCGTCGTGGCGTCGTATAACTGGGCGTGCGTTTTTTGAATCAGGGCGGGGCTGGCGCTGCAACTGAAATTGTATTTGCGGTCGATTATGATTTTGCCTTCCAGGCGAAAATGCGCCGGGAAAGAGCCGGATTTGGCAGTGACCGTCACCTTGAAGCGATGCACGTCCCGGAATTCGTATACGTGACCGTAATCGTAGCGGGCGCCTTCCGCGGGATCGAAACGGCCGTAAAACCGGATGTTGCTATCGGTGCCGATGTAATTATTATTCGCATCGTATTTGTCGATGTTTACCAAAACCCAGTGGACAAAGGCGCTGCTTTTTACCAGGGTGTCCTCGTCCACCGTAAAATAGATCAGGTTTCTGACCGATACCGTTTGATCGACACTGCCCGGAAAAGTATCCGACACTTCGAATGCAGGGGTGGAGGCGAGCAACTCCGTCCGGTATAAACCGCCGTAAAACACTTCTTCCGTTGCGCCGGCAGGAACGCTCAAACCAACATAAATCAAGACCAGTACCGTCGCCCGGCGGGCAAAACGGAAGTTGGACGGAAGGGTACATGCGGTTTTCATAAAGATCGAAGTTGTGGTGGGGGATTTTATGGAAAAAGCGGATAGTGGTCGTTATGCGTGTTTTTCTTTACATCAGGGTATAGCCTTTACATTTGCCGATTGGTACGTATTTGTCTCCTTTTTGAACTACGTATTGGCCGAGTGTGTGGCCAAAGGGCCTGGGCGCCGTGGTGACGTTGACATACCGGACTTCTATGGTAACTTGACCGGCTTTCTCCACCAAGGGATCAACAAAGGGGTCGCTGCCGGTTATTTTGATTTGTTGTACGATCGTGGTCATGGGGTCGAAGCGGATTTCCATAGTTTCGCCCGGCCTCTGTTTGTCCGTCACGATTAAGGTCAGTCCTGGACTTTTAGTGTCGGAATACCGAACCTCTAATTGCCGGGTTTCTACCAAACCCAGCATTTGTTCTGCATCGATCATTTTGTCCAGCGGCAGGGTCTGTGTCGATTGCCGTACCGCTACGATGCGTTCGTCGTGATCCACAATTACGGTGCGGGTGCCTGTATCGAGCACTTCCGTTTGGCCCATTTGCACGTATTCTTGTTTCCCATTCCGGTGAAATGTTCCGTTGAGGGTATCCGAAGGCTTGGTTTCACCGGATTCGTAGTAGTAGAACAGATTCTCGTAGTAGAGCTGCTCCGAACCGGTCAACAATTCGAGCACTTTGCGCAGGTCTGCTTCGGGTGTCTGTGCAAATGCGGGCAACAACTGCCCCAGACATAAAAAAAGCAATATGGTTCGCATAGCGTCAGAGGGTTTCAGTTATTGTTTGAGTGCAGAGCGATGTTCCTCGATGGTCATGATCCCACGTTCGGTTTCCCGCTTCACCCGAATCAACATGCCTTCGTCATCGTATTCGTAAAAAGTGGCGTAGTTATTCTCGTCCAGAATAGCCATCAGACGTAGCGTGAGGGGATTATAAACGAAAGACTTCATGTTGCCCAGCCAAGGGTGAAAGCGGACGTCGTCGAAATACACTGTGTGATTGAGCGTGTTTTTAAGTCTAAGGCTGAACAATCCAGAAGTTGCCGTTACTGTCACCTTTCCATAAATCCGTTGCCAGCCATCAATTACCGGACCCGAAGCATAAATTTCCTGAAAAGGAGTGGTGCCACTTGCCTGATATACAACCATGTGAGGAGCTGAAACCACCGTATTACAGGTGTCGCCTGTATACACCCAAGCACTAACCAAATAAGTTCCGGGCGTGGGTTTAAATGTCGGCTCGCAAGCATTAGCTCCTTTTACATATACTGTGGTGTCACTTGATGGAATATCCAGGATGAGCGCATTTTCAAGGGTGTCGAGGTAGACATCCAATCCGGCGGTAATGTAGTTATCGATCTTGTAAGAATATCGTCCGGTATGCGCTTGGTCGTCTGATATCGTAGCAGTACTATTTGGAGGAATTTCGCCAATTATTTTAAATGGTAGCGGATATTTAAAATCGCACTCCCGTACAAAATCACAGATCGGGGTCAAATTAAAGGTAGAGTCTTCAAAGCCCTCGAATAAGCCTTGTCGATAACTCGTATTATGCGCAACGGCGGTATTCAAATTGCCTTGGTAGCCGAATTGGGCCAT
>CALEYM010000509.1 GCA_937926185.1 uncultured Bacteroidota bacterium
TAATATCACTAAAATGTAAAGTGAAGTATTAACCCGGCGCTTACTATTGGAAACCGTTTCAAGGGCCTGAAATCAACAGCAAAAAGCGCACCAATTTTTAAAATATTAAATTTTAATGCCTTGAAACTTTTTGTCCACAATTTCAGCCGGAGGCAAAGGTAATTTAACTTTACAAAAAAAATACCTGCTTTGAAAATTTTTTCCGGACAGGCAACAAAGCGTTTTTGGGGCCCTTACCTTTGCCCCGTTTTTTATACCATATCGAATCACCTTACATATTGATTATCAATGAAAAGCATCGTTATTCTTTTTGTATTTTCCGCCCTGCTATGGGCCACGCAATGCGGGCAAGGCCCAAAATCCGACAACATCGCTAGCCAGGTGAATACGGAAATCACCAATCTCCAGGCTGCGCGGCAGGCTATTGTTGAAACCCGGGACCAAATACCGGCCCTGCGCAACGAAATAAATAATATTCCCGCTTCGGTGAAATCAGACACCAGTTCAGGTTTTGCCGAACTGCAGCGCCAGGTAGAAATCTTCGAATTAAAAACAAACGCCATGGTCACGATGTACGAGCGGGTGGTTCCGCAGCTGCAAAAATTTTCGGCCGACGTACAGAGCGGTTTTTTTACCCAGGAAGCTGCGCAACTCCGCTACGATTCGCTTTTCCTCACTTTTAAAGATTATAATATAGGCGTGGAAAGCACCAAAAAGATGCTGGAACACATGAGCGCGGAGGCCAAACGGCTGGCGGGGGGAGGGTAACGCCGTCTGTCAGACGGCGTGAATTTTAATACAACATGAGTCATCCCGGAATTTTTAGCATAAAATTCTGGATGACTCATATTAAGATAAAGTATGTTGATGGCAACGCTCCACCACCCTACCCTGCCCCTCCTGCTTTTTCTGCTTTGCTGCACGGCGCCCCTTGCCGCCCAACCCGTGTTCAACGTCCTCGATCACGGCGCCGTGGCCGACGGGCAAACGCCCAACACCCAGGCCATTCAGGCGGCTATCGACCGGGCGCATCAAAGCGGGGGCGGCGTTGTGCTTTTTCCGCCGGGCGTATACTTGTCGGGGAGTATTCATTTAAAAAGTAATGTTGAACTCCGGCTGGCAGAAGGCGCCACCCTGCTCGGTAGCGCCCGGCGTTTCGATTACGAGCGGATTACCTGGCACGCGCTGATCCTGGCGAAAGACCAGGAAAATATCGCCATCACCGGCGCCGGAACCATCGACGGACAGGGCGCCGCGCTGGCTGCCGACGTCGTGCGGCTCGTAAAAGACAGCATCATTAAAGACCCTTATTGGGGCAACAACCGTCCGCACGAACGCGAGCGGCCGCAACTGATCGAATTTGTGGGATGTAAAAACGCGCGCGTATCGGGCGTACTGCTCAAAAACTCGGCCTGCTGGGTGCAGACCTACCAGGCCTGCGACGGCCTGCTGGTGGAAAACGTGCGCGTGGAAAGCATGGCCTACTGGAACAACGACGGCATCGACCTGGTAGACTGCCGGAACGTGGTGGTGCGCAACTGCACAATCAACTCCGCCGACGACGGGATATGCCTCAAATCTTCTTACCCGCCGGCTTTCTGCGAAAATATTCTGATCGAAAACTGCACGGTGCGCTCCAGCGCCAGCGCGCTGAAACTCGGCACGGCGTCAAAAGTCGGTTTTCGCAAGGTGCGCGTCCGCAACCTGAAAGTGTACGATACCTACCGCTCCGCCGTGGCCCTGGAGATCGTGGACGGCGGCTTTATGGAAGATATCGAAGTGTCGGACATCGTGGCGAAGAACACGGGCAACGCGGTTTTTATCCGGCTTGGGCACCGGAATAAAAACGGCGCCGTCGGTTCTATTCGCAATATCCGCATTCACGACATTACCGTGGAGGCGCCCAACGCCCGGCCCGACGCGGGCTATCCTTTCGAAGGGCCGGAAGTAACTGAGCCGCACAACCTGATCCCCTCTTCCATTACCGGCTTGCCGGGCCATCCGGTGCGCGATGTGACGCTCGAAAACATCGTGATCCGCTTCGGCGGCGGCGGTACGCGCGAACGCGCTTATATACCCCTGGATTCCCTCGACCGGGTACCGGAGCGCCCGCACGATTACCCTGAATTCTCTATGTTTGGGGAACTGCCCGCCTGGGGATTTTACGCGCGGCATGTGGAAAACCTACAAATGAAAAACATCCGGCTGGAATGTCTGAGCCCGGATTTCCGGCCGGCGCTGGTTTTTGACGACGCGCAGGGGCTTCAATTGCGCCAAATCAAATTCAAATCCCCCGGCAAACGAGTGGAAGAGGCTGTTTTTCGCCGGGTACACGAACTGGAGGTTAAAAAAGTCAGGGTCCGGAAAAAAATAACAGACTGATAATTATTTAGGTAGGGGCAGCGCCCCGTAATATTTGTAGATTTCTACGACCAAAACTAATCTCGGAGGGGCAGCGCCCCGAAGATTGTTTCGGGGCGCTGCCCCTCCACGAAATACCATATCACGTTTATCTACAA
>CALEYM010000510.1 GCA_937926185.1 uncultured Bacteroidota bacterium
GTTATTCCCAAAACCCTTAAGCTGATTACCAAAAGTTAACCATTTGTCTGCAAGTTTTTATCATCGCTGTTGCTGCTCCCCTGGTCAGTGTGAGTATGATTTGTTACAATGCCGAAACTTACATAGCCGCGGCTATCGAAGGCGTGCTTCGGCAACAGGTAGATTTCCCCATTGAACTGGTGATCGGCGACGATAACTCGTCCGACGGCACCCGTAAAATATGCGCGGCTTATGCCGAAAAGTATCCTGACATCATACGTTTGCTTCCGCCCCGGGCCAATCTCGGCATCGGCGGCAACACCGCCCGAACGATGGGCAGTTGCCTGGGCAAATACATCGCCGTTTGCGACGGCGACGACATCTGGACCGATCCCCTGAAGTTAAAACGCCAGGTGGAATTTCTGGAGCAACACCCCGCTTACGGCGCGGTATACACCGACGTGGAAACCATCTCCGAAACCGGAGAACCCGCGGACGACCCTGACCAGGATGCTATCCGGGAAATGTACGCGCAGGGGGAAGTTTTTACGCAACTGCTCGGCGCCAATTTTATCAATAATTCAACGTCCCTGTTCCGGCGCGAACTGATCAGCGATCTCGTTATCGCCCCCGACCGCACTTACCAGGTACCGGATTACATCCGCTGGCTGCACATCGCCGCCCGGGCCAGGATCCATTTTATTGATTATAAAAGTACACAATACCGCAAACACACCGGCGGGTTGTCGGTTGCCGTACCCAAAGATAAAATCCGGGGCAACAAACGTGCCCTGCGCCACGCGCTATACCAAATTTTTTGGGCGTACGATCAAAATAATTCGGGCGGCTTGTCTGGCTTGGAACGAATATTGTTGTTCCGGCGTATCATGGCGCTGGTTTTCGTCGGCCCCGGCGATTTAGGCCAGCGGCTTCGAATGCTCCGGCTTGCGCCAAAATATTTTCCCGGCATCAGGGGGCTGCTGCATATTGCCCGGAGCAAGGCCGGGCAATGGTTCAACGTCAATCTTATCACCATCAACCTGGAACAAAACGGATGAAAGTACTCATACTTGCCGGCGGATACGGCTCCCGACTCAGCGAAGAAACGGGCGTGCGGCCAAAACCCATGGTGGAAATCGGAACCAGACCTATCCTTTGGCACATCATGAAAATTTACGCACACTACGGACTCACCGATTTCGTCATCCTTTGCGGGTATAAAGCTTATGTTATCAAAGAATACTTTGCCCAGTATTTCCTGCACCATTCGGACGTAACGTTCGACCTGGCCAACAACAAAATGGAAATCCACAACAACCTCAGCGAACCCTGGCGCGTCACCCTGCTCGATACAGGCCTCGATACCATGACCGGCGGCCGCGTGCTGCGCGCCAAACCCTATCTCCGGCCCGGCGAACCCTTCATGCTCACCTATGGCGACGGGGTAGCCAATATCGATATCGCGGCGCTGTTGCAATTCCACAAAAGCCACGGCAAAGTCATCACCATGACCTCCTCCCAACCCGAAGGCCGCTTCGGCGCGCTCGACATCATCGACGGCGGACGCGTGAGCAAGTTCGTGGAAAAACCCAGGGGCGAAGGCGGCTGGATCAACGCCGGCTTCTTCGTGTGCGAACACCAGGTGTTCGACTATATCCGCGAAGGCGACGCTACCATCTTCGAACGCTCGCCCCTCGAACAACTCGCCGCCGACGGACAACTGTACACCTACAAACACCGCGGCTTCTGGCACCCCATGGATACCCTGCGCGATAAAATGACGCTCGATAAATTGTGGCAGCAGGGAGAGGCGCCCTGGAAAATGTGGTAATCAAAATACAGTTGCCGCATCCGGGTGAAACACTTAATTTTGTTTTGAAAAAACTCAAAACAATATGACCCGTGAGGAACGAGAAAATCTCGAACGAGACTATGCCTTATACCTCTGGTTATTGGACTATTATGCCCAAAACAGGGAATCTGTAAAAAGCATGACGGACAAAGAGTATACCAAATACCTCGATGAAATTCTGGACGAACTCAACCGAATCAAAAAACTGCTTGACGAGAGCGAACCATCATGATCGACATGAACGCAAAAAAAGAAATACAAAAGTGGCTTGAACAGCACCGGCGAATCGACGCCGAAGAAGCCAGGGAGCAATTTTTTCAAAACCTACGGGAAACCTTGGGAAACAAAGACAGCGACAATCTTCATCAAGTATTGTCCGCACTGCGGGAATCGGTACGAACAACGCGCCGTAGGGTTGAAAAATCCGTTAAAACTAAACCTGTGGGGTACTTACAGGTTTTTCCCAAAAACCATGAAGAACAGGAATTGCTACAACAACTCCTGGAGCGTATGTCCATTCCCTTCAAATTGACCACCTGACAATCCTCCAGACCCGCTATTTTCCGGCAATGAATTCCGTTCATTTTAACCAAAAGCGCGTCCTCGTCACCGGCCACACCGGCTTCAAGGGCGCCTGGCTGAGTATTTGGCTGCACCGACTGGGCGCCCAACTGTCGGGCATCGCCCTTGACCCGCAACACCCCGACGGCGTATTTTTGCGCAGCGGCATCGGCGCCCGCATGCGCGACCACCGCGCCGACATCCGCGACTTGGACCGCATGAAGGCTGTTTTCGCAGAAGAGCAACCGGAAATCGTATTCCACCTGGCCGCACAACCCCTCGTACTGGAAAGTTACCGCGACCCGGCCGCCACTTTTGCCATCAACACCCAGGGCACGGTCAATATCCTCGAAGCCATTCGCTGCACGCCCTCCGTGCTGGCCGCCGTGCTCATCACCACCGACAAATGTTACGAAAACCAGGAATGGGTGTACGGCTACCGCGAAACCGACCCCATGGGCGGCCACGACCCGTACAGCGCCAGCAAAGGCGCCGCCGAAATCGTCATCTCGTCGTACCGCCGCTCCTTTTTCCAGTCGGGCCGCCCAACGGCCATCGCCTCGGGGCGCGCCGGCAACGTGATCGGCGGCGGCGACTGGTCGGAAAACCGCCTGGTGCCCGACATCATCCGCGCCATTCAAAGTAACCAAACCCTGGAAATCCGCAACCCCGCCGCCGTGCGCCCCTGGCAGCACGTGGTGGAACCCCTCGGCGGCTACCTGCTGCTGGCGCAAAAACTGCTGGAAGACCCCGCCCGCTACGCCGGCCCCTGGAACTTCGGCCCCTTGCCGCACAGCGTACACACCGTCGGCACGGTTGTGGAAGCCTTTTTTCAGTATTTTCGTAACCGCTACCCCGAACGGCCTCTTGCCGGCTGGCGCGACACCTCCGACCCCAACCAGCCCCACGAAGCCGGCCTGCTCATGCTCGACATCAGCAAAGCCATACACCGCCTGGGCTGGCAACCGGCACTCGATTTTCAGGAAACGGTGGAAATGACGGCGGATTGGTATGCCCGTTTTGCAGACAGTAACGTGTGGGCGTTATGTTTGGAGCAGATCAATCAGTACCAGGAAAAATGGTTTAGGAAAAATGAACAAAATTAATCTTCAGCATAAAACCAGGGCCCGACCCGGCTTGTCGGAAAAGTACTGGTTTGAAAATGAAAAAACCGGTTTGAAAAGAACGCTGTTTCACCGGATCACCATACCGCTGGAACCCTTTGATTCCGGTCTTGAATACGAAGAACAACCCGTACAGACCGAAATAGTGATCGAATGGTTAGACCTCCGCCTGTCGGATCCCGATGATTTGGATCATCTTGAAATTACCGGTAAACAATATAAAGGCGCCGAGGCAACGGTATATGTCGGGTGCGCGCATAATATTTGCCGCATCAATAAAATTAGTTTTACAAAATTAGATTTAAACCGTTATCGGTTAGAAGGCGATTTAACCGTTTTTTTTGAAAACGAAGGGGTAGGGCTAAACGAAGATTTCTCCTTTCAAACAATCATGGAGCACCAAAGCGGTGTTGTGGAATAAAACACAGACTGTACATGCAATTTACCCAGCGAAAACTCTCCGGCGTTTTTGAAATCCAGCTCTCCCCCATCCGCGACGAGCGCGGCTTTTTTATGCGCGCCTACGACGTGGACCTGTTCGAGCAGGCAGGCTTGCACCGGCAGTGGATGCAGGAAAACCACTCCCGCAGCGAGCGGCGGGGTATTATCCGGGGGCTGCACTTCCAGTTTCCACCTTACGCCGAAACCAAACTGGTGCGCTGCATCCGGGGCGCCGTGCTGGATGTGTTCGTGGATTTGCGCGCCGGTTCGCCCACCTTCGGCCAGTGGGACAACATCGAACTGTCGGAGGAAAACAAAAAATTAATTTACATCCCCCGCGGTTTCGCGCACGGTTTTTGTACGCTCACGGAGGAAAGCGAGGTGCTGTACAAAGTCGACAACGTATATAACCGCGAGCACGAAGGCGGTCTGCTGTGGTCCGATCCCGATCTCGCGATCGAATGGCCCGCGGAGACGCCGCTACTGTCGGAAAAAGACGCCCGGAACATGACGCTGCGGGAATTTATTGAAAATCACGGAAACATCGGGGTTTAAACGGGCCATTAGAGCACAAAGACTTTCCAGGTTTTAAAAACCTGGAAAGTCTGACGCCCGCCCCCCTAATCGTAAATCGTAAATCGTTAAATCGTAAATTGAATGAACATACGTCTATTCAAGCCCTCCGTCGGGGAGGAAGAACTGCAAATGATCCGGGAAGCCTTCGAGCGATCCTGGATCGGACTGGGACCCATGGTCAGTGCATTTGAGGCCGAATGGGAAAAATTCACCGGCGCCAAAATGGCCGTTGGCGTCAATTCTGCCACGGCGGCGCTGCACCTGGCGCTGGCCGCTTTCCGTTTTCCGGAGGGGAAAAAAGTGCTGGTACCCTCGCTGACCTTCGCGGCCACGGCCACGGCAGTATTGTACAATCGCCTGGTACCTGTTTTCGTAGACAGCGACCCGGCAACGCTCGGCATGGACCTCGAAGATTTGCAACGCAAGTACGACAAAGACTGCGTGGCCGTGATGCCGGTTCACTACGCCGGCCATCCCGTGGCCATGGAAAAACTGATGCCCTGGGCCCGCGAGCGCGGCCTGAAAGTGATCGAAGACTGCGCCCACACGGCGGGCGCCCTGTACAAGGGCGCCATGCTGGGCCTGTGGGGCGATATCGGTTGCTATAGCTTCGAGGAGAAAAAGCTCATGACCACCGGCGACGGCGGCATGATGGTGACCAACGACCCCGATCTGTTCCGCGATGTGAAAGCCATGCGCTGGGTGGGTATCGACAAAGACAACTGGAAAACCGCCCAACAGTACACCGCTGCCAACCGCGACGCCATGCACTGGTTCTACGAAATCGCCGTGCTGGGCTACAAGTATAACATGAACGACCTGGCCGCCTCCATCGGACTGGCACAGCTGAAAAAACTGCCGGCCATGAGCCGCCGCCGCTCGGAAGTCATCCGGATGTATCTTGATGGTCTGGAAGGCGTGCCGGGTGTGGAACCGCTGCTGCCCTTCGAACCGGAAAACTACTGCTACCAGATGTTCGGCATCCGGGCCGACCAGCGCGACGAACTGATGATCCACCTGAAATCGCAGGGCATCGCCACCGGCTGCCACTATACGCCGCTGAGCATCCAGCCGCTGTTCGCACCCTGGGGGCGCAGCTGCCCCTTCGTGGAAGCCGAGTACAACCGCTTCATCACCCTGCCCCTGCACGCCGACCTGACCGACGAGGAAGTGCGGTATGTCATCGACGGCATAAAAGTGTTCCATGCAGCAGAAATTGCCTGATCTGATCGTCTGGGGCGGCACCGGCAACTTCAAGGTGTTGTGCGAGTTGCTGAAAGACCGGTTTCATATTACCGGCTACTTCGACAACAATCCGCACATTGCCCGCGAGTACAAGGGTATCCCCTGCCTCGGCGACCGGGAAGCATTCCTGGCCTGGATTCGGCCATTCGACGGCGGTGAAAAACCGGCCTTCATTGTGAGCATCGGCCCGGGCCGCGGGCAGGCGCGCCTCGACATTCACACCGAACTTGAAAACCTGGGCCTGGAACCCATCATCGCTGTTCACCGTACCGCGTTTGTGGCGGAAAATGCCCGCTTAGGCCACGGCACACAGGTATACGCAAATGCCGCGGTGTGTGTGGATGCGGAGATTGGCCGGGCCTGCATCATCAACACCGCGGCGTCGGTCGATCACGAGTGCGTGCTGGAGGATGGCGCTTCGGTGGGACCGGGCGCCCGCCTGGCGGGTTTGGTGCATGTGGGAAAAAATGCGGACATTTACACCGGGGCAGTGATCCTGCCGCGCATTCGGATCGGCGCCGGCGCCATTGTGGGAGCCGGGGCCGTGGTGCTGAAAGACGTGCCGGATTACACGGTAGTAGCGGGTAATCCGGCACGGATTATCAAAGATCGAAGCGCATAGACTTGATTTCTACTTAAATACACGCGTTCTATGAAAAGACTTCTATTTTTCTTTTTGGCGATTTTTATCTTGCCGTCATTGGCCTTTTCTCAAAGAAAGGCGCTTGTGAAAGAATACTTTACAAGCAAAGACGACAACAAAGAATTGATGAATCTGAAAAAAAATTTGCTGAACTCCTATAACATCCAATTGGATTATGAGCTCCTGAAATTTGATCAGAAAGGCAGGTTGCAGGAAATTGCTTTTTCCGTGGACTTTCGGAACGGCATGAAATGCAGTTGTGGCCCGGTTGTTGTCGGCAGAAAAAGAGAATACGGATTCTTTCGGGACTACGATAAAAAAGCAAAAACGTCGCACGGTTGCGGCAAAATCAAAAGACGACCCTGAATTAACGAAAGAAAAAGCAAAAGCGCCGTGCGGTTGCGGCAAAATCTGAAACCGGCCCAATGAAATGTTTACTTTTAGCGCCGCTGCGATACCCTTTTATCAATTCTATAATAGCGGGATTCGAACAGGAAGGCATTACACTAAAATGCGTTGATTATCAGGATTTTTTCTCCCCCCGAAAAAACAGCTGGTATAACAACTACAGCGCGCTGCCCAGAAAAATCCGAAACCTCTGGGAAGAGCCTTACGTCAAAAAAGCCAATGAGGAATACCTGAAGATATTCCGCGAATTCAAACCCGACCTGGTTTTTATTTACAACAACCAGCTGGCGCTGCCGGAACTACTCGAAGAATTCAAACAAAAAAGCCGGATCGCTTTCATGCTGGGCGACAATCCGCTGTACACGCCCACCAGCATTTACAACCTGCATATTCTTTTTTACGCCGACTACGTCATTAGTCCGGATTCGATGTGGCGCGACCAACTGACCCAAATGGGCGTGCGCAACGTGGTATTCGACTGCTTCGGATTCAACAGCGCCGTGTATTACCCCACAAACCCAGGCACAGCAGACCGGCAGGCGTACCAGTCCGATTTTATTTACGTGGGCAGCGCCAGCAAAACCAACTGGGGCTATAAACGGCTGTTATTTCTCAATATTTTTCGCGATCTCGATCTGCGGGCCTACATCAGCGGCAGCATGGATCGCTGGCTGACATTTTTCCCGGCACTCGAAGACAAAATCATTCCCCACGACCGCTTCGATGCCGGTTTCAACAATTTAGTGTACAATTGCAGCAAAATTGCCCCCGTCGAGTTGGTGCCTTCTCTGTTTAAAGGCATACACGTGCGCGTTTTCGATATTCTGGGCGCCGGCATCCTGCCGCTTTGCGAATACAGCGCCGATCTGGAAACCGTTTTTTCAGGTATCGACATTCCGTTGATAAAAAATTATGCGGAAGGCGCGGAAATGGCCCGGTTTTGGTTAGACAACGAATCGAAAAGATTGTCATGCGTCGAGGCCATGCGCCGGCGCGTTATCGGGGGATACACCCCCGAAATGGTTATCCGCCGGATGACCAGTCATATTTTTTAATCCCCGCACACCTCCCGCCTTCGCACGGCATAGCCGGCATCCTGCAACCGATAGCTCCCTGATATGTACAAGAGGTTTTTAGAATTATCTTTCTGGATTGTCTTTACCATACTGACGACATATTACGTCCCGAAGTTCATACAGCCGGCGTTGTATATCATTATGTTGATCGCCTATTACCGGTCAAAAAATGAACCGATGTGGCTGGCGATTTTCCTGGTATTGTCGGATGGTTTTTTGGGTTTTTTCAACAACTACGAAGTCGTTTTGGCCGTGATACCGGGCTTGCCGCCCATTGAAATGGGGCATTTCTACGTACTGCTCAGTATCATAAAAGCCACCAGATATCAACCGCCCGGCCGCTTCTTCTTCAATACTTTACTGGGCGTCTTGACCGTTTACCTGGGCTTTTTGATCGTACAAAGCTACGTATTGGGTCTGAACCCCGCCATGAACGTTCAATTTCGCCTGCTTAAAACCATATTTCCCCTGGGCTTATTTTATGCGATCCCGCGGCTATTCCGGACAGAGGAGGATTACCGGTCATTTTTCGCCTACATGTTCCCGTTTGCCTTCACGACGTTGTTCGCGCAGGTGTTCACCATCGTCATGCACATGTCGCCTTCCCAGTTTCTGGGTGTTCACCGAAAGTTTTGGTTCACGGTGGATGTCAATACAGGCAGAACGTACCGGGGATTTTACAGCACCGCCACGGTGCTGTCTACCTATTTCGGCTCCATGTACTACCTGGCGCACCGGGGTAAAAATTTTAACCAGTTATACCTGTTTGCCGTACTGGGGGCAAGCCTGATGGCGGCGTTTTTGTCCGCTACCCGCGGTTGGGTGGTCGGAATGTCGCTGAGTTTGATATTGTTCTTGTTTTTCGTAGTGAAACTCAGTGGGAAGCAGGTGTCCAGATTAGCCCTTTCGGCGGCATTGATCCTCATATCCCTGATGGCGATTCCAATAGTGAACAAGCAGATTTCTCTTGCCATAAAACGAATGACCACGCTCGAAGCGCTGGCCAGCGGCGACCGCACGGCGAAGGGGACGCTTTCCAGGATTACGGAACGCAGCCCCCGCGTAATGAACAAATGGATCGAAAGTCCGCTGACCGGCTGGGGTTTCTCCGATACCTTTACCGAATATCAGGATTTTCATGTCGGAAATCAGAACATATTGCTACACTCCGGAATACTCGGCGCCGCATTATTGGGCATGTTTTTTGTTTACTTCCACGGCAAGTTGTTTTTCCGAAGTACGCTGCTCCCCCGCGGCCATCCCCTGAAAGAAGCGTTACTCACATTCGGCGTTTTTTTTCCGGGTTGGTTTTTTATCCACTCCTCTTCAGGCCAGCAATTTGCCTACTATCAGGACCCGGGCCAGGCCCTGGTTTTTGTGCCGTATTTATACCTGGGCGGCCTGACCTATTTGAACACCATCAGTCAACCGGAACAGTCTGCCGTTCCAGCCACAGAAAATACTTAATCGTAAACCGATGAAAGAACAAACCGCTACTCCATCCCATCTGCCCGTTCACTACGTGGTTTGGCGTGCCGCCGCGGGCGGGGCAGAGTTGTCGGTTAAGCACTATATTGATCGTTTTAGCCCGTATCGTCCGGTTCACGTGTTCAGTTTGCGAGGTTCCGGAAATGAAATCTACGACGAATCGAAGATCCAATTTCAAAGCGGTTCTGATAACAATCTGGAATGTTACCTCCGGTATTTCCGGTATTGCCGGCAACACCGGCGCGACCTTTTCCATCTGATGAGCGTAGGCCCGGTCATTTTACTCATCACCCTGCTGGCCGGCGTGCAAAGTCCGGTTTATCATATCCACGGCACCATCTACTGGAAAAAAACGCTGGCAAAAATTTATCTTAAAACGGCCTGGCATCTTGCATCCCTGTTCCGGACGGTTTTCATCGCCAACTCCCGGTACAGCGCATCTATTTTTCATAAAGTAGTGCTGCCCGTTCAACCCAAAGTGATTTACAACGGGTTCGACGTGCATACTTTCCTTGAAAAACGTTCCAGGCGCACCGGCTTGCGCCGCATGGCCTACATCGGCCGGCTGCAGCCCGGCAAAAATGTGGAACTGGTCATCCGGCTTTTTAAGGAAGTTGCCGCAGAATACCCCAAACTGGAACTGCACATTGCCGGCGATGGCGCCCTGCGCCCCACGCTGGAGCGGCAGGTCAGTCAAAGCCCGCACCGCGACCGGATCAAATTTCACGGCTGGGTGACCGACATAGCCGCCTTCTACGGCAGCGTCGATCTGTTCGTGTTTCTCAGCGCCTACGAATCATTCGGCAACGTGCTGCCGGAGGCGCTCCTGACCGGTTTGCCGGTGCTCACCAGCAACATCCCGGTCTTTGAAGAGATCTACGGCGGGGAAGCAGATTTCGTGTTGGGCAACCCCGAACGCTATGAAGAAATAAAAGAAGACTTTCGCAAAGCCCTGGCCGGCTATCCGCAACTGGCGGACAAAGCCTTCGCCCTGAGCGACCGGATGCTCCAAACCTTCAACATTGAACATCACCTCTCGGAAATAGAAAACATTTATGAACAAGTTGAGTCCGCCCGTCATCTACTACCACTCCGTGGCGCCGGCGCTATTCGATAAATGGATCCAAAAATTCCTGACGCTTCCGCTCGAAACGTTTGAAGACCAATTGGACTACCTGCGCGTCAACGGATTTCGCGCCCTCTTTTTCGACGAATGGCTGGCTTACCGCAAGGGCGAAGCCGGCGTGAGCGACAAAGAAGTGTGTATTGCCTTCGACGACGGTCTGCTCGACAACTGGGTGTACGCCTATCCCCTGGCTAAAAAATACGGTATGCGTTTCACACTGTTCGTATCGCCGGAGTGCGTCGACCCGCGCCCGGTGCTGCGACCCACGCTCGAAGACGTGTGGAATGGCCGTTGCCGCGCTTCGGAATTGCAGGGGCTTGGTTACCTGAGCTGGCCCGAAATAAAACTGATGCAGCAATCGGGGGTAGTCGATATACAGTCGCATACGATGACCCATGCCAAATATCCCGTTTCCGACAAACTTCGGGGCTTTTATTACGGCGGGTTCCCCGGGCTGCATCCCATCCTGAATGCCCACCCCGAACTCAGACCCAACTACATGAACGACCCCGATTTTGAAAAACGCCTGCCCCTCGGCACGCCCCTCTTCGAGGAAAAATCGGCCGCGATAGCGCGCATACACCATATCAACCCGGATTTCATGTCGGAAGTAACGACGCTGGCCGACAAATACGAACTGAACATTCCGGAACATCGCCCGGTGTATGAAACCGCCGCCCGTGAAATTTACCGGCGCTACAAAGAGGCCGGCGCCCTGATAACTTCGGTGGAATCGGAGGAAGCATACCGGCGGCGGCTCGAATACGAAGTCGTCGAATCCAAACGTATTATCGAATCGCAACTGCAAAAACCGGTGCGGTTTTTATGCTGGCCCCATGGCGACAACAGCCATGAAGCCCATGCGATGGCCAAAGCCGCTGGTTACTTAGCCACTACTTCCGGTAAAATGCCCGGAGAGGCCGGCAAACCCGACCGCATCCCGCGT
This sequence comes from uncultured Bacteroidota bacterium, assembly GCA_937926185.1. Lineage (GTDB taxonomy): Bacteria > Bacteroidota > Bacteroidia > Chitinophagales > Saprospiraceae > M3007. The sequence goes on from CALEYM010000510.1 coordinate 11,466, forward strand.
TTTGGAACGGCCTGGGATCACGGGCCCTGGCTGAACCGCCAGAAATTTCATTATAAAATAGCCAGCCATTATCACAAACAACCGTACTACGCCCTTTGGCTGGCCAACGAATACAAAAACAAAATTTTAAAACGCGGCTGATGTTTTTTTATCTGGAAAACCGCTTCACGAACAATCCGCCCGGGGTAAACATATTGCCGCCGGAAGCAAAGGAATTCCATGCATTGCAGGAGCATACCCTGCACCTGCAAGCCGGCAAACAGCGGATCGAGTCGCTGCAAATGCCGGGTGGCGGCCGTTTGCTGTTGCTGGGCGATCCGGTTTTTCAGCCTCGCGAAAACCTGGCTGAAAACCTGTGTACCCCGGACGGTCACCTCGATATCCGCGCTTTATACACCGAAATCCGGGGGCATTACAACTGGTTTTACCTGCAGAGCGCCGGATTTTCCTGCGGCAATTCCTTTGGCGCGCTTTTTCCTGTTTATTATCATATCCGGCACGACCGCATACTGCTCAGTTCCTCGGCGTTTTTCCTCGGCGGCAAACTGGATAATGCCGTCCCCGACCGCCGCTACCTGCTCGAACGCCTGCTGTTCAATTACCCGTTTTTTCAATCGACCGGCCTGAGCGGCGTCGGGCTGTTGGGCGCGCACCGCCGCCTCGTGGTGTCGGAAACGGGCGCGCGAATGGATACGCCGTTTGCCGTGGACGACTATTTTGGCAGCGGGCGGGAACATGGCGCCGAAAGCCTGCGCCGGCTCACCGAATTATTTGAATCGGAAACCCGGCTGTTTTTGCCCGATGCGCCGTTTGCGGTTTCTTTTACCGGCGGGTTCGACGGGCGCACCCTCGTGGCCGCTGCCCGGAAGGCAGGGCGAAGCGATTTTTTTACCTATAGTTTCGGTATGCCCGGCGAAACCGACGTCACTTTCCCCGCCGCGCAAACTAAAATGCTGGGTATCCCTTATCAGCCGGTTTATCTCGACGACGACTATGTCGAACAGCACGCATACCATTCGGCATGGGCTTTTATGCGCCTGTCGGAATTTAACGGCAATTTCGGACGGCCTCACTACCACTACGCGGCCCGGCTGTTGTCCGGCAAAACAAACTACATCCTGACCGGGAATTTCGGCAGCGAAATGTTCCGGGCCATGCACAATCCCGGCGTCATGATGAGCGAGGCGCTGATCCGGGTTTTCACCGCAACCGATAACGCATGGAAAGATTTCCTGCGCCAGTGCGCGGGCGAGCAGGCGAACGCCTTTTTCCGCACTGAAATGGATGCCCTCATCGCCGATTTGGAACAGTATTTGGCCAATAAAAAAGAACTCGACCCCAACCGGCGCTTCTATGTCTTTGTACTGGAAGAAATTTTTCGCAAATACTTTGGCCCTGAATTGGTTATGCAAAGTCATTACCTGTGCAACCGCACACCGTATCTGTCTTTCCGGTTCTTTCGCGCGCTGAATGAAACCGTGTGGTCGGGCGTACATGCGCGTTTGTTTGAAAAACAAAAAAACAAACGGCTGAAAGGCCAGATATTTTATTCCGCTTTTTTGCAGGGGGCGGACAGGCAGTTCTACCGCTTGCCCACGAACAAGGGGTACAGCCCCGCCGATGTACTGGAACAATGGCGCCGGCCGCTCTTGCTGGCTAAAGTAGCCCGGCAGAAATTTTTCAGACGGGAAACCGGCGACTCGAACGCCGTGGAAACCTGGTTTTCCCGTTATTACGGCGACCTGATGCGCGAGATTGAGCCCCGCGATTATCCCGAATTGCTGCTGTCCGGCCTTTCGGCCTTTTTAGACCGGGATGCCCCCGCGCCGGATTTCATGGAAAAAACCATTCACTTCTGTTCGCTGGCTGCCGCCTGGGCCGCGGCCGCCAGGGTATCAACTCACGCCACTTCAAATCAAATCGTATGAAATGCTCGATCCGCTACAACATCCCCGATGCAGATTTCTGGGGCCGCTACGCGCAACTTTGGGAACGCGGCCTGCATCGTTCGGCTTTTCAATCGCCCCATATCGTTCAATATTTTAGCGGCTTGATACACGATGGCCTGGCAGTTTTCGAGTGTACGGATGAAGACCGGCTGATCGCAACGGCCCTTTTTAAACGCGAACAAGGGCATTATACCTTCCTGAGCGATCTGAAAACCGACGCTAATTTTTTCCTGGTGGATCGCGACTGTACGCCGGAAATGACGCGACACATTTTTGAGGGGTTTATCGGGCTGGTTGAGCAAGAAAAAATGACCCTGATGCTCAACCACTTCCCGGCCTGGGCGGCATATTCGGATATTCTGGAAGAAATACTGCGTTCGAGTTCCCTGTATTCCATGCAGATCGATTACTCCGTGTGCCCGATAGCCGCCGGGGAAACGCCCGAAGCCTTGCACAAGGAGGTCAGCTCTTCCCGGAATACCCGGTATAAAGTCAATAAATTCGTCAAACAGGAAAACGGCACATTTGAAGTGCTGACCGATGACGCCGACATGGATCATTGGGCCGATGAATTTTGTGATGCGCACGTGGCCCGCTGGGCGCCCACCCCTACCCCATCGGCTTACCGCGACCCCAAACGGCGCGAATTCCTGAAACACTGCCTGCACGCCTGGTATGCCGACAAAGTGCTGGTGCGGTTCGCGCTCCGCGTGGGGGAAAAACGCATCGGATTCATGGTTGGGCTTTTGGAAGAAGAAACGCTGATCTATCACGCACCAACTTTTCATCCCGACTATGCGCACTGCAGTCCGGGCCGCGCGCTGATCTATTTCATCACTCAATGGATGGCTGAAAATCAGCTGCGCATACTCGATTTCGGCGACGGAAACGAGCCCTACAAATACTATGTGGCCAGCAAAGACCAGGTGTTGCGGCGCATTTTTATTTCAGGAAAATACAACCTGGCTTTTATCGCTAAAACGCATTTCATCAAAGCGGTGCGGGAACACCCAAAAATTTATACCCTCTACCAAAACAAACTTAAACCGGCTTATCGCAACCTGCTTGGCAAGGTTTCTGTACTGCTATCTTCCGCACTGAGCCTGAACGGACTAAATCTGGTCATTTGCGATGAAAATTTATCGAGCTTGACTTTTTTCCCCCTTTGACTTACGATCAGCGCTTCATTCAAACCGGTCGATCAAACATTCAAACACACAACGCTTGCCCTGCAAAATGCATAGGAGCTTTACAATTTCAACCGGCTGTCCCGAAAACGATTTTTGGGAAAAATACGCCGTTTTATGGCGCAACAGTCCGGAACGGTCGCCCTTCCAGGCGCCGGGGCTCTTGCAATTTTTTGCCGGCAACGCAGACAGTGGCACGGTCATTTTTCAATATTCGGAGGCAAACCATCTGATCGGCGCCGTCTTGTTGCAGGAACATAAAGGCGTTTATACTTTTTTAAGCGACCTCAAAACCGATGCGAACTTTTTTGTGATCGATCGCCGCTGTTCGCCCGAAACGGTAGCGGAATTCTTTACCTGTTTTATGCAAACAGTTCGCCGGGAGAAATGGACGCTCATCCTGAACAACCAACCTGCCTGGGCGGCTTACATGCCGGCATTCGACGCGGCAGGGCGCGCCAGCGGTTTGTTTTGGTCCAACTTCGGATATTCTGTTTGCCCGGTTGCGGCAGCAGAAACACCGGAGGCCCTCTACAAACGGATCAATGGTTCAAGGGAACACCGCTACCGCGTAAACAAACTGAAAAACCAGGCAAACGCCGAATTCGAAGTACTGACCGACGATACCGAGATGGAAAACTGGACGACTGAGTTCTGCAATGCCCACGTTTTGCGCTGGGCCGATACCCCAACCCCCTCCGAATTCCGCGACCCGACCCGACGGCAATTTCTGCTCGGCTGCCTCCAGGCCTGGCGCCGGGAAGGAATACTGGTGCGTTTTTCCGTAAAAGTGGAACAGAAAAGAATAGGATTCGTGGTAGGGCTCCGCGAGGCTGGCTCCCTCATCCATCATTCCACCACTTTTCATCCGGGTTTCTGGAAGTTCAGCCCCGGCAAGGCCCTCATACACTTTATAGCCCAATGGATGCGCGACAACAAGCTTCGTGTGTTGGATTTCGGCGATGGCGACGAAGCGTACAAGTATGAAATAGCCGATCGGAACCACGTCCTGAACCGGATTTTTAGCGCCAATAAACGCGATTTCAAATTCATAACGAAAGCCAAAGTCATCAAAATGGTCAAAGACCACCCGCGGGTTTACCGTTTTTATCAACGAAGATTAAAACCGGTAGCCGCCCAATTGGTCGGCCTCGAACACCTGCTCGACTGGCTTTGGTCCATACTGTAAACCTCATAAACCTCATAAACCTCATAAACCTCATAAACCTTCTAAACCTCATAAACCAATCTAAACTATCTCCTATGCAAAAATTACGCTTTGCCATACTGCAGAATGAAGTCCCCGACGATCATATCCTTTGGGAACATGCCTGCGCCGAGTACGCCGGCCAGATCGAATGGGAAGTCGTCGATATTACGCGCGCCGACTGGCTGGAACAAATGCGCCGGGGGCGCTTCGATGGCATGCTTGCCACACCGCCGGGTTGGACCACACCCTTCCGCGTAATGTTCGACGAACGGATCAGCATCCTGCACACGGTGTTGGGCATCCCGATCTACCCTTCGCTGGAAGAAATTCTGGTGTATGAAAACAAAAAATACCTGTCGTACTGGCTGGAAGCCAACAACGTGCCGCACCCGAAAACACGGGTGTTCTATTACGAGGCAGAGGCCCTGAAATTCCTGGAAACGGCCGGCGTACCCCTCGTAGGCAAAACCAGCATCGGAGGGGGCGGCAGTGGCGTGCATATCCTGAAAACCCGCGACGCGGCTACCGAATACGTACGCAACGTTTTCTCCGGCAAAGGCGCCACGCTGAATGTCGGGCCCAAATGGCGTAAAAAGGGCTTTCTGGGCCGGGTATTGAAGAAACTGCTGAATCCCGGCGAACTGAAAGCCAAACTGCAACTGTACGCGCACCTGCGCACCGAAGTGCAGAAAGACTTCGTCATCCTGCAGGAATACATTCCCCACGCCTTCGAATGGCGCTGCGTGCGCATCGGCGATTCATATTTTGCCCATAAAAAACTAAAAAAAGGCGAAATGGCCAGTGGAAGTCTGCTAAAAGGTTATGACAATCCGCCGCTGGAACTTTTTGATTTTATCCGGTGGGCTACCGATAAACGGCAGTTTTTATCGCAGGCTGTCGACCTGTTTGAAACGGAAGACGGGCGCTACCTCGTCAACGAAATGCAATGCATTTTCGGACAGTCCGATCCTTATCAGATGCTGGTGGATGGCGTACCGGGCCGCTACCGGCAGCGCGACGGCGAATGGGTGTTCGAATCCGGCGATTTCAACCGGCACGAATCCTTCCAATTGCGGCTGGAGCATTTTATGGCCATGTTGAACGAAAAAATCGAAGTACACGCGTGAAAGTCCTGTTCGTCTTCAGCGGTAATTCCAGGGCGTTTCCCATTTCGCCGTTCACCCGGGCGCAGGCCGATTCGCTGCGCGACCGCGGCATGGAAGTCGATTATTTCCCCATCACCGGGAAAGGCTGGCTGAATTACCTGAAAAACGTGGGGCCGCTGCGCCGGCACCTGAAACAACAGCGCTACGACCTGATCCACGCCCACTATTCCCTTTGCGGCTGGGTAGCGGTGCTGGCTGCCGGGCGCCTGCCCGTCGTATTGTCGCTCATGGGCGACGACGCGCAGGGCACCTTCAACGGCGCCAACCGCATAGAACTGAAAAGCCATCTGCTGATCTGGCTCACCCGGCTGATCCAGCCTTTCGTGGCCGCGATCATCTCCAAATCGGCCAATCTCGAAAAGGCAGTGTGGCGCAAAAAGATCTCCCACATTGTCCCCAACGGCGTCAGGCTCGATCAGTTCCGGATATTTGAAGGCGGTTGCCGGGAAGAACTGGGTTTTGAAAAAGACAAAAAATACGTGCTTTTTTTGGGCAACCCCGATGATACCAATAAAAACATGGCGCTGGCGCAGGCGGCCATACCATTGCTCCGGCGCCAGGATGTAGTCTTAACAAACCCTTACCCCGTGAAGCACGAACAAGTGGTCCAATACCTCAACAGCGCGGATGTTTTTGTGCTCTGTTCCTTCGGCGAGGGTTCGCCCAACGTGGTCAAGGAAGCCATGGCCTGCAATTGCCCAATGGTGGTTACGCCCGCCGGCGACGCGGCCTGGGTCGTTGGCGACGAACCAGGCTGCTATGTGGCCGGCTACGAGCCCGCCGACTTTGCCGCCAAACTCCAACAAGCCCTCGATTTTGCCGCGGCCGAGGGCCGCACCAAAGGGCGGGAACGCCTGATGAATCTTGGACTGGACGCCAGCGCCGTTGCCGAAAAAATTGAAACGATCTATAAAGGGGTTTAGAGGGGTTTAGAGAGGTTTAGAGGGGTTTAGAGGGGTTTAGAGGGGTTTAGAGGGGTTTAGAGAGGTTTAGAGAGGTTTAGAGAGGAGGCCCTCAGATTCCGATAACCAACCGATTCTACAAACGTTGGGCCTCTCCGCACCCATTTCGCTTAAAATTGGGAGGGGGAGGCTTGAAAGCGGCAGCGCCGCGAAATATTTGTAGAAAAAAGAACGTGAACCCATGTGGAGGTGCAGCGCACCGGAACATTCGCCGGTTACAGAGCAAAATCCTTCGGTGCGCTGCACCTCCGGGATGGGTTCGGTTATCCGGGGTACTACAAATATTTCGCGGCGCTGCCGCTTTCAAGTCTCAAAACCGCCCAAAATTTTAAGCGAAATGGGTGCTCCGAGGCCATAAGATGTCGGTCTCCATTCTAAACCTTCTAAACCTTCTAAACCTTCTAAACCATCTAAACCTTCTAAACCATCTAACCCCCCTAAACCATCTAAACCTTCTAAACCATCTAAACCATCTAAACCATCTAAACCTTTTATCTATGTGCGGCATTTCCGGCATTATACACCCTGACGGGACGCCCGTTGCGGAACATCAGCTCAAGGCCATGATACGGGCCATGAAACATCGCGGCCCGAACGACGAGGGCTGGTTCGCGGAAGACGGGATCGGACTGGGCTTTGTGCGCCTGAGCATTCTCGACCTGAGCCCTGCAGGCCACCAGCCCATGTTCTCGTCCGATGAGCGCTATGTGCTCATTTTCAACGGCGAGGTGTACAACTACATCGAATTGCGCGAAGAGTTAAAGACCAAAGGCCATACCTTCCGGTCGGGCACCGACTCGGAAGTGATCCTCGCCGCTTACCGCGAATGGGGCGAACAGATGCTGCACCGCTTCAACGGCATGTGGGCTTTCGTGATCTATGACCGCCGGGACAAAATCGTTTTTGCGGCCCGCGACCGGTTCGGGGTCAAACCGTTCTTTTATTGCATCGACGGGCAACGCATACTGTTCGGCTCCGACATTCGCTCTATCACCGCGGTGCTGGGCCGCAAACCCACACCCGACCCGGAAACTATTTTCAGTTTCTTAGCCTTCAACCGCACCGACCAGAACGACAGCACTTTTTTAAAGGAAGTAAAAAAACTGGATCACGGGCATTATTTCAAAATGCGCATCGGTCCCGGGGCAACGGCAGAAGAGCAAACATTCCGGCCGCAAAAGTGGTACAACATCCGCAAGGAACTGAAGGAACCGTTTAAAAACCCGGAGGAATATCGCGAAATGTTCTCCTCCGCCGTCGGACTGCGCCTGCGCAGCGACGTGCCCGTGGGCGTGTGCCTCAGCGGCGGCCTCGACTCGTCGAGTATCGTTTCGGTGTTGTTGAAAGATTATGATAAGAAAGACCTGAATACTTTTTCCGCTGTTTACGGCAGCGGTCGCAGAGGCGACGAATCGGGTTTCATCGACCTGTACCGCGGGCAGTTGCAAAACATGTATTTCGCCCAACCCGACGAGCACAGCCTGCTGGCCGACATCGACGACCTGACCCGCGCCCAATACGAGCCCGTGCCCAGCACCTCCACCTACGCCCAATACCGGGTAATGAAACTGGCCAAAGACCACGTCATCGTCACGCTCGACGGCCAGGGCGCCGACGAAGCGCTCGCCGGTTACCATTATTTCTTCGGTTTTCATTTCAAAAACCTGCTCCGGAGCGGGAGGATTGGCGCGCTGGCTTCAGAAATGGGGCACTATTACAACAAACACCGCTCGCTGTACGGCATCAAAAGCCTGGCTTTTTTCCTGCTCCCGGCCTTTCTCCGCAGCCAGGTCAGGGTGATGGAAAAAGGATACCTCGACAGCGATTTTTTCCACGCACACAACAACGGCGACAACCTGATTGCGGGAGAATTATACGGTTCGCCGTCACTGCAGGATGCGCTGATCAACCACTTTGAATACAAACTGGAACACCTGCTCAAATGGGAAGACCGCAACTCGATGTGGTTCTCCCTCGAAGCCCGCGTGCCTTTCCTCGACTACCGG
>CALEYM010000511.1 GCA_937926185.1 uncultured Bacteroidota bacterium
GCTCCGTAAAGCCGCAAAAGTATAGTCCTTCCAGCCCCTTTTCATCAAACCAGATTTGCCGCGGGTAGCCCCTTTCATTGAGCAACGGCCGGGCATTTTGGACAAAATCCTCCACGCGGGCACGGTAACCTGTGCAGGCGATCACCGTGTCAAACGTTTCGGTGCGGCCGCCGGTGAAGCTGACCGAGTTTTCATTAAACCGCTCTATTCCGGGCAATATCTGCACCTTCCGTTGTTTGATCAGGTCAATGGCGCCGATGTCGATGACCGGCACTTTGCCGAAGCGGCGCATTTGTTCGTTTGGGGCATAGGGCGAGGCGGGCACGCCATAAGGCGTCAGGTCCCCCACGGTCAGTTTCTGTACCAGGCGGGCGATAAAATCCGCCACGGGATCGGGCAGTTTGGCCAGCAGGATGGCCGTTTTTTGCGTGGGCCGGCCGGCGATATCGCGGCGGATGAAATTGACGGGACCCCGGATAGAGACAAAGGGCGTGGCGCCGTTTTCGTACAGGTCGAGGGCCAGTTCGGCGCCCGTATTGCCCATGCCAATGAGCAGCACCTTTTGGCCGGCGAAGGGTTTGGCGCTGCGATACAAGTGGCTGTGCAGAAATGTCCCTTTGTATTGTTCACGGCCCGGCCATTCGGGCAAATACGGCGCGCGGTTGTAACCGGTGGCTACCACCACGTTTTTCGACTGAAAGGTATCCGCGATTGTTTGAGTGATCCAGTGATCCTGCTCCTTTTTAATTTTAACTACCTGTTGTCTGAAAAGCGGCGAAATATTCATTTTCCGGGCATAATCCTCCCAGTAGGCGATCAGGTCGAGCCGGGGTACGTAGGTGGGGTACTGTGCCGGCATGGGCATGCCGGGCAAATCGGAATGTTCTTTTACGGTGTGCAGGCACAGCCGTTCGTAGTGGTTGTACCAAATGGGGGTTAATTTATCCTCTTTTTCCAGCAGGAGGTAAGGACGTTTCACTTGGCTAAGCAGTCCGGCCACTGCTAACCCTGCCGGTCCCGCTCCGACAATCAGGGTTTCAGTATGTTGCATTACGATGAATTGTATTTATCCCTGAAGTAAATCCGAAAGGGTCAAAGTGAAGCCCGGCAATACATCCCCGCCCGAAAGCGCCCTGCCAAAATCCGGAATTTCTTCCACCGGCGCACCTGCCCGATACACCCATGCTTTGCGGCTGTACGGGTCGATCAGCCACGCCAGTTGTACGCCGTTGGCCATCCAAACCTCTGTCATCTTCTTTTTCAACTGTACGATGGAGTCCGTTTTAGAACGTACTTCCATGACAAAATCCGGTACGATCGGGGCGATACTTTCCTGCTCTTCGGGTGTGAGTCGATCCAGTTTTTGTTTTGAAATCCAGGCGCCGCCGGCTTTGTGCGTGGAACCGTCGGGCAGATCGAAAGCGGCGGAAGAGCTGTATGCTTTACCCAATTTACTGGATGTGGACCAATACCAAAGATATCCGAAAGCATTGCCTTCATTTTCAGCAGATTTCAGCGTCATGGGAGGATATATTATAATAACACCAAGCTTATCCCGCTCCATTTTAACTTCGCTGTTGCGCAACAACAGCCGGTGAAACCGCGCTTTCGTCATGCGGGCCCTGATACGCACGGGGGCGTCGTGCGCCAGCATCAGCAGCGGATTTTCGAGAGGGAGCGTTTCGGTTGCCAGATCGGTCATTGTGCAGCATTTTTTATTGCAAGCTCGCGGTGGGCTTTACAAAGGTAAGCATTTTCACAAAGAAAAGAGGGTCCGCATGTATCCCCAAGAATCTACTCCGCCTGTTTAAAATCCCATGTATTTAAAAATCCCGTGTGAAAATCGCCCTTTTTAAATGCCTCGTTGCGCATCAGGCGCTGGTGAAAAGGCACGGTGGTTTTGATGCCTTCCACGATAAACTCATCCAGGGCGCGCTCCATTTTGAGAATGGCTTCGTCGCGGGTGCGGGCGCGTACGATGAGTTTGGCGATCATGGAATCGTAGTACGGCGGAATGGTGTAGCCGCCATATACATGGGTATCCACCCGGACGCCGTGACCTTTGGGCGAATGGAACGAGGTGATCCTGCCCGGGCTGGGCCGGAAATCGTTGAAAGGGTCTTCCGCGTTGATGCGACATTCGATGGCGTGCATTTCCGGGAAGTAGTTTTTGCCGGAGATCGGGATGCCGGCGGCGATTTTGATCTGTTCTTTTATTAAATCGAAGTCAATCACTTCTTCCGTCACGGTATGTTCCACCTGGATACGGGTGTTCATTTCCATAAAGTAGAAATTGCGGTATTTGTCTACCAGAAACTCTACGGTGCCCACGCCTTCATACCCGATGGCCGTGCAGGCTTTTATGGCCGCTTCTCCCATTTTGCCGCGCAGTTCGGGCGTCATAAAAGGAGACGGGGATTCTTCCACCAGTTTTTGGTGGCGGCGCTGAATGGAGCAGTCGCGTTCTGAGAGGTGACAAGCTTTGCCAAACTGATCGCCGGCTACCTGAATTTCGATGTGGCGCGGCTCCTCGATAAACTTTTCCATGTAGATACCGTCGTTGGCAAAAGCGGCTTTGGCTTCGCGCCGGGCGGTTTCCCATTGGCTTTCAAATTCCGATTCCTTCCACACGATGCGCATGCCTTTACCGCCGCCACCTGCCGTGGCCTTCAGAATGATCGGATAACCGATCTCTTTAGCCAGTTTCAAACCGGTAGTCAGATCCGTCAACAAACCCTCGGAACCGGGTACGCAGGGTACGCCGGCCGCCAGCATGGTTTCCTTGGCCGTTATCTTATCGCCCATTGCCCGTATCTGTTCCGGTTGAGGGCCGATAAATTTGATACCGTATTCTTTGCACACTTCGGCGAAGTTGGCGTTTTCGGCCAGGAAGCCATAACCCGGATGCACCGCGTCGGCGTCGGTAATTTCCACGGCTGCCATAATGCGGGGAATATTGAGATAACTTTCCGAGGATGCGGGCGGGCCGATACATACAGCCTCGTCGGCAAACCGCACATGCAGGCTGTCGCGGTCGGCAGTTGAATATATCGCCACGGTTTTAATACCCATTTCCTTGCAGGTACGGATAATACGGAGGGCTATTTCGCCGCGATTGGCAATCAATATCTTCCTGAACATATCTTGATGTGATAATAGTCGGATGAGGGTTTATAAAGGTTTATGAGGGTTTATGAGGGTTTATGATAAACCCTCATAAACCCTCATAAACCTTTATAAACCCTTTTCACGTCGGATCTACTAAAAACAAGGGCTGATCATATTCAACGGGAGAAGCGTCTTCAACCAGCACCTTGACAATTTTACCTTTAGCATCCGATTCAATTTCGTTGAAGAGTTTCATCGCCTCGATGATACACACGGTTGCGCCCACTTCTACCATGTCGCCAACTTTTACGAAAGCCGCCTTATCCGGGCCGGGCGAACGGTAGAAGGTACCCACCATGGGCGATTTAATGGTCAGCAAATTGGCATGTTCGTCGCTGGCAGGCGCCGGGGCCGGTGCGGCAGGCACTTCCGGCTTTGCCGGCGAGGGTGGCGGCGCAAATGCAGGCGTTGTTATGGGCGGCCCAATGGTCACCACCGGCTGCGTTGCCGGCAAAACGACCGGCGCCGATTCTACGCCGGACTGGTTCCGGATGACGAGTTTAAAATCGCCTTCTTTGAGAATAAATTCGGCCAGTTTGTGCTTGCTGACCATTCTGATCAATTCTTGTATCTGGTTAAAATCCATATCGAAGATCGTTTTGCTTGTGGGCTAAAAATAATCATCATTTCTTCACCCGCTCCATATAAGCGCCGGTGGCGGTATCGATTTTGATCAGATCGCCGGCTTCACAAAACAGGGGCACCCGTACCTCGGCGCCGGTTTCAACAGTGGCCGGTTTCAGGGTGTTGGTGGCGGTGTCGCCACGTACGCCAGGTTCGGTATAGGTGATTTCCAGCACAACACTCGAAGGCAATTCAACGGAGAGCAGCGTTTCCTTTTGGGCATGGAACAATACGTCCACCGTATCGCCTTCCTTGAGAAATCTGCCGTTTTCGATCATTTCACCGGGGATGGTTACCTGGTCATAGGTTTCCTGGTTCATTACCACGTAGTCTTCTCCATCGGGGTAAAGGTATTGAAACTTGCGGCGTTCCACCCGCACTTCGGTGATGTTGTGGCCGCTTTGAAACGTATGTTCAATGACTTTGCCCGAAGTAGTGCTTTTGAGTTTCGTCCAAACCTTGCCACTGCCGCGACCAACCTGGAAACGCTGAAAATCAATGACTTTGAGAATGTCGCTGTTCAACTCGATGCAAAGGCCGTTGCGGATATCGGCGGTCGTTGCCATAAAATCTAGTTATGAGTTATGAGTTATGAGTTATGAGTTATGAGTTATGAGTTATGAGTTTGGCGTGGAGTATCCTGAAAAGGCGCGCAAAGGTAGAGAATTCTGTTGAATATAATGCCCGCCAACCCATTTCCCAAAATTTATTTCCCCGAAGGGCTCATCACTCATCACTCATCACTCATCACTCATCACTCATCACTCTTTAATACGCCCACTTCAAGTACAGCGCCCCCCAGGTAAAGCCGCCGCCGAACGCCGTCAGGATAATATTGTCGCCTTTTTTGAAGCGATTTTCATATTCCCACATACACAGTGGCAGTGTCCCTGCCGTGGTATTACCGTATTTACCGATGTTGATGGTGACCTTTTCGATGGGGAAATGCAGGTGTTCGGCCACGGAGTTGATAATACGCATGTTAGCTTGATGGGGTATTACCCAATCGAGATCGTCAATGGTCATTTTATTGCGACGTAAAAGTTCGGAAGCCGTACCGACCATACCCTCCACGGCGTATTTGAACACGCGTTTTCCATCCTGGTACACATAATGTTCGCGATTGGCCACCGTTTCGGCGCTGGGCGGACGCAGGGAACCGCCGGCCTTCATGTGCAGGAATTCACGACCGGCGCCGTCGCCGCGCAACACAAAATCCTGGATGCCTGTACCGTCGCGGCGGGGCTCCAGCAGCACGGCGGCGGCGCCGTCGCCAAAAATGACGCAGGTGTTGCGGTCCTGATAATCAACGATGGACGACATCATATCGGCGCCCACCACTACCACTTTACTGTACGTTTCGTTGGCTACAAACTGGGCGCCGGTGGCCAGGGAAAACAGGAAGCCGGAGCAGGCGGCGTTAATGTCAAAACCAAAAGCATTTTTGGCGCCGATTTTATCGCAAACCGTGTTGGCGGTGTCGGGGAAGATCATGTCGCCGGTGACGGTGCCAACGATGAGCAGGTCGATCTCGCCGGGTTTGGTACCTGTTTTTTCAAGCAAGCCCTTTACCGCCTCGGCTGCCATATCGCTGGTAGCCCATCCCGGCGTACGAAGTATTCGTCGCTCCCGGATTCCGGTACGGGAAGTGATCCACTCGTCGTTGGTATCCACCATTTTTTCAAGGTCTGCATTGGTCAGTTTGTCTTCGGGTACCCAACCGAAAACGCCGGTTATAGCGGCGCGGGTTTTGTTCGCCATATTTGTCGTTTTAAATTTTTAGGGTGGCAAAGGTAGCGAACTTTTCAGTTGACGGACAGGTGTTGGTTTTTAGCTAAATGTCCGGTTCTTTTTCAATTATTTTAATCCGCCGGGCACGCGGGCTGTAAGATCATTCCTGCAACTACGCTGTTAAAGAATTGAAAAGGCGAAACCTTCAGACCGCTGAAACGTGGGCAAAGTCGTTACTTCGCGGGCGCTTTTAAAAAACCTGTTACGTTTTTTCCTGCTAAAAGTCTTAAGTCTCCGAATGACCATCGGTTTTTTACCGGCTTCCATCAAACAATCGAAATCGAAAATTTATATCCGTTTTATGCAAAAAGCACTGCTCCTCTTCGTGTTCCTGCTCATCGCCGCGGCTGCCGGCGCGCAATCCATGCCCACCGAGGTAAAAAAAGTATCCGACAAATACGCTTGTGCCGGATGCCATCTGATGGATGGCCGGCTCGTAGGCCCCAGCTGGAAAGAACTGGCCAGTAAAAAATACAGCGCCAAAAAAATGGGCCAGCTGCTCCGGAAACCTAAACCGGAAAACTGGCCGGGTTATCCCCCCATGGCTCCAATCGCCAATATTACCGATGCCGAAGTGAAAGTGGTGGCTGACTGGCTGGCCAAGGTGAAGTAACCCGAAAACTGTCAAACTGATTATTGATCCATATTTATGGCACGAAAAGACGACTTTACCGCCGAGATTCAGGGCGGATATCATTTTTCCGGCGCTTCCCTGGTATTAGGCGGCGCCATGCTCGACGGAGAAGCCATCCCGGCCCTGCAGGTAAAAGCCCCCCTGCGTACCATGAACCGCCACGGCCTCATCGCGGGCGCAACCGGTACGGGCAAAACCAAAAGCCTGCAAGTGCTCGCCGAACAACTGGCTGCTAACGGCGTACCCAGCCTCCTGATGGATATCAAGGGCGATCTTTCCGGCGTGGCTATGCCCGGGACGGACAATCCGAAAATCACCGAACGATCCGGCAAAATCGGCGTTTCCTGGCATCCCACCGGCAATACCGTTGAGTTCCTGACCCTGTCGGGTGAAAAAGGCGCCCGCCTGCGCGCCACGGTGAGCGAATTCGGCCCCGTGCTGTTTAGCCGGATTCTGGGCCTGAACGACACCCAGGGCGGCGTGATAGCCGTGGTATTCAAATATTGCGACGACCGCGAACTGCCTTTGCTCGACCTGAAAGACTTCAAAAAGGTGCTACAGTTTCTCGGTAACGAAGGCAAAGCCGAAATCGAAGCCGAATACGGCCAGTTCAGCGCCGCCACGGCCGCTACCATCCTCCGGAAAGTGGTGGAACTGGAACAACAGGGCGCCGAGCAGTTTTTCGGCGAATTGTCGTTCGACGTGCAAGACCTCTGCCGGATCGACGAAAACGGCCGGGGCATCATCAGCATCGTACGCCTGACCGACATCCAGGATCGCCCCAAGTTGTTCAGCACTTTTATGCTGCAAATGCTGGCCGAAATCTATTCGTCTTTCCCCGAAGAGGGTGACATGGATCAGCCGAAACTCTGCATTTTCGTGGATGAGGCCCACCTGGTGTTTCAGGAAGCCACGCCGGCGCTGATGCAACAGCTGGAAGCCATCATCAAACTCATCCGCTCGAAAGGCGTCGGCATTTTTTTCATCACCCAGAATCCGGCCGACATACCCGACAGTATTCTGGCACAATTGGGCCTGAAAATACAGCACGCCCTGCGAGCGTTCACTGCCAAAGACCGCAAAGCCATCAAACTGGCCGCCGAAAACTATCCGATCACCAAATGGTACCAAACCGAAGACCTGCTGACCAGCCTCGGTATCGGCGAAGCCTTTGTAAGCGTGCTGAATGAAAAAGGCATCCCCACCCCCCTGGCGCACACGCTCATGCGCGCACCGGAAACGCGGATGGACGTGCTGACGCCCACCGAAATCGACAACATCATCGGACGGTCGGCACTGGTACGCAAATACAACCAGGTGATCGACCGGGAAAGCGCCTACGAGATACTGCACGAGAAAATACAGGAAGCAGAAGTAATAACGGCCAAACCGCAAGCCGCAAAACCGGCGCCACGCGGCAGTGCCCGGCAGGAAAAAACCGTGTTCGAACAGGTGATCAGCAATCCCACCACCCGCCAGATCGGCCGTACCGTGGCCCGCGAACTCACCCGCGGACTATTGGGCGTGCTCGGATTGGGCGGCAGCAGCAGCAGCCGGCGCAAAAAAACCGGTTGGTTTTAGGATTTTTAATGGTTTGCGTATATGAGAGTCTCATTACTTTGCTTTTTTATTTTTGCGCTTCAGGTCTTTTCCGCCCGGGCGCAACCCACTCCCACCGAACGCTGGCAGGCCGACATCGATTTTCTCCAACGGGAACTGCCCGGGCGGCATCCCGGTTTGTACCGGTATTATCCCCAACACAACTTTGAAGCCGATCTGGCAGCGCTCCGGAACAGGCTCGACGGTAAAAGCGACCTGCAGGTCGCCCTCGAACTGCAAGCCATCGTGGCCAAAGCCCGCGATGCCCACACCTTTCTTGAACTGACGCCGCTGCTGCAACAACGGCCCGTGATACCCATGGGCTTCGGCTGGTATGCCGATGGGCTGTACGTGAGCGCCACGGTGAAAAAATTCGCACCGGCACTGGGAAAACGCGTGTTGGAAATCAACGGCATGAAGCCAGAAGCCGCCCTGGAAAAAATATCGCGTTTTTTGGGCAGGGAAAACGACGAGTCTCCCAGAAAAGACGGCCCCCAATGGCTCCGGTTTCCGGAAGCGCTCCGGATGGCCGGCGTTTCCGAAACGGATACCCTGGCCTTGCTTGTTGCAGACGATAAAGGACAACGCTATTTCCTGAAGGCGCACCCCATCGACTTTCAAAGAGACCGCGCGAGCGCTCAACCGGCCCAATTCGTACCCAAATCCCCCGACCTGCGCTGGAACCCCGTTAAACAAGTGTTCAGCCTGCATTGGCTGGCGCCCGACAACATCGTTTACCTTCAATACAACGCCTGCATGGGTCAGGAAATGTCGCTGGCCGCAGGCGATTCCGCGGTGGCCGGCCAGTTGCCGCCATTTCAACCCCTCGTCGATTCGGTGTTCCGGTTGCTCGACCAGTACCCGGGCGCGCGATTTTTTTTCGACCTGCGCTTCAACTACGGCGGCGATCCCGCCGACGGCATCGCACTGGCGGAAAAAATTGCCGCACTGCCGTTCGTCAACCTGCCCAACCGCGTTTACGTCGCCACAAACCGTTACTCCGACGGAGCAGCGGTGGAGATTGCCGCCACCTTTTCAAAACTGACCAATGCCACGATGATCGGCGAGGCGCCGGCCCAAAGGCCCAACCACTTCGGCAACGTGCAAACGTTTTATTTGCCCAACAGCCGCATCCAGGTATTCCACGGTACCCGCCAGGTCAATGTTGTTGCCGGCAATCCGGACAAGGTTCGCATCGATACGCCCGTCGAACTGCCTTTTGCGGCTTTCCGGGACGGCCGCGATCCGGTGCTGGATTATGTGCGGGGGAAACGGTAGTGGGTGCAGGCGTTCATTTATTGTTTGTCTCTACTTCATCGCATTAACAATCGCCACAAAATCGTCGGCCTTCAGCGAGGCGCCGCCAATAAGGCCCCCGTCTACGTCCGGCTGCCGGAACAGATCCGGCGCATTTTGCGCGTTGCAGGAGCCGCCGTACAGAATGGAGGTACCGTCAGCCACATCCTTGCCGTATTTTTTAGCGAGCAGAACCCGGATCGCGGCGTGCATTTCCTGGGCCTGTTCGGTGCTGGCCGTCCGCCCGGTACCGATGGCCCAGATAGGTTCGTAAGCGATCACCACCTTGCGGAATTCGGCCGCGGGCAGGTGAAACAGGCTGGCTTTCAGTTGTTTGGCCACGTATCCGACATGGGCGCCTTTTTCGCGAATGTCAAGCGGTTCTCCGCAGCAAAAAATCGGCAACAGGCCCTTGCCCAACGCCAGATTGATTTTTTTGGCGAGTTGTTCATTTGTTTCCTTAAAATATTGCCGCCGCTCCGAGTGACCGATGATGACGTACTCGGCGCCGACGGAGCTCAGCATGTCTGCCGATACCTCGCCGGTGTAGGCGCCTTTTTCCTCGTGGTGGCAGTTTTGGGCAGCCAGATGAAAACCCTTGCGCACTTTCAGTATTTTGGCAGCCGCCTGCAAAAACGGAAACGGCGTGGCAAACACCACCGGCCCGCGCGGACGCTGTTCCAGTTTTTCCAGTACGCTTTTGATCAGTTCCATGCCCTCATCAAGGGTCTTGTTCATTTTCCAGTTGCCGGCTACGATTTGTTGACGCATCTATTTTAATGATGAATGATGAATGATGAATGATGAATGATGAATGATGAATGATGAATGAT
>CALEYM010000512.1 GCA_937926185.1 uncultured Bacteroidota bacterium
AGACGTTCCAGGAATTAAAAAATACAACTATTTTATTATCAAAATATTACATGAATTATGAAAAGCATTTGCCTGGCTATACTCGGCGGTATCTTTTTCCTTTTCTTGCCAAACGAATCATTTGCCACGGGCTGGCCGCAGTCCAAAGGGCATGGTTTTTTCAAACTGGATTTCAGCATGATCCGGGCCCGGCAGTTTTTTAGCATGGACGGCCAGATATACGACATCAACGGGGCCGGCACCATGCTCGGCAACTATACCTCGGCTTTTTACGGCGAATACGGCCTTACCAAACGCCTGACGGCCATTGCTTATGTACCCTTTCTGGTGCGAAACACGGTGAATGAAGGTGTAGGCGCCATCACAGGTGAAATCCTGCAACCCGGATTGGAAAACACCGCGTTCGGCGACACCGACCTTGGGCTACGGTACGGTTTTTTCCAGAAAGGCCCCTGGGTGCTCAGCGCCGCGGTCATGTTCGGTATTCCGAGCGGCGACTATAAAAACCCCGAACTGCTGTACACCGGCGACGGCGAATTCAATCAACTCCTGCAAGTGGAATGGGGTTACGGCGCGGCCCGCTGGTATGCCACGGGCTTTATCGGCGCGAACAACCGGACTAAAAACTTTTCCGATGAATTCCGTTACCATGCCGAGTTCGGCTACTGGCTGGTAAAAGACAAATTGCTCGCGGCTGCAAAATTTGCCGGCGTGGAATCCTTCAACAACGGCAACCCCACCGGCTCCGGCAACGGACTTTTTTCCAACAACGTGGAATTTGCTTCGCCGCAACTGGCCCTGACTTACGAGCACAAACAAAAATGGGGAATCACCGCACAAATCGCCGGCGCCATGTCAGGCCGGAACGCCCTGGCCTCGCCGGCGATTTCGTTGGGGGTTTATTGTAAAGTTTGAACTTCAAACTAACAGCTGCGCCGTGTGATTCTCTGTATCGACCTTGGTGATGATCCGTTCGATTTTGCCGGATTCGTTGATCACAAACGTCGTGCGGTGAATGCCGTCATAGGTACGGCCCATGAACTTTTTCGGCCCCCAAACGCCGTATGCGTTGGCCACGCTGTGGTCTTCGTCGGCCAGAAGGCTGAAAGGGAGATTGTATTTTTCCTGAAATTTGACGTGTTTTTTGACAGAATCCGGGCTTACGCCGAGGATTTCATAACCTTTTGCCAAAAACTGGGGATAGCCGTCGCGCAGGCTGCACGCTTCGGCAGTACAGCCCGGGGTATCGTCCTTGGGATAAAAGTACAATACTAATTTTTTACCCTTGTAGTCGCTCAGCCGGGCTGTTTGGCCCTTTTCGGTCATCGCGGCAAAATCGGGCGCCGGATCGCCTTCCTTCAGATGAAACATATTTTTGAGTGATGAATGATGAGTTGATGAATTAAGACGGCCCCGTAATTCCAACTACGGCCATACTTAAAACCTGACGGCGTGAGGCATAAAAAGTACGCAAAGGTAGTGGAAAAGGACTTAAAAAAAGTAATTACCTCAACTCTCCCGGCGTTACCGCCACGCTTTTCAGTCCGCCGTCGCGCAACACCCAGAGGTTAAGCGCGCGCCCGATGGTTTGCTCGTCGAGGGCTTTATGCAGGGCATCGATCGAATCCAGAGGTTTGCCTTCAAATTGAACGATCACATCGCCGGCGCGCAGCCCGGCATGGGCCGCCGGGCCGTCCTGTTCCGTGCCCTGAATCAGAATACCGCCTTTCGTTTCGAGTTGAAGGGTGTTCAGCCATTTGGGCGGCAGGGGTACGGCCTGGGCGCTGATACCGATGAACCCGCGCCGTACGCGGCCTTCCAGAATCAGTTTCCCGACCACAAATTTGGCCAGGTTCGAGGCCACGGCAAAACACAGCCCCTGAGCCGGCAAAATAACCGCCGTGTTAACGCCGATCACGTTGCCGTGCGAATCGACCAGTGGGCCGCCGCTGTTGCCGGGATTCAGGGCGGCGTCGGTTTGAATGACGTCATCGATCAGCCGGCCGTTCTGGCTGCGCAGCGTACGGCCCAGGGCGCTCACCACCCCGGCGGTAACGGAATATTGAAAACCGAACGGATTGCCGATAGCAATGGCCACCTGTCCCACCTGCAGGCGGTCGCTGGCGCCAAAGGCAACGGTAGCCAGGTTGTCGCCGTCGATCTTGATCACGGCGATATCCGTCGCGGGGTCGTCGCCTACCATACGGGCAGAAAATGTGCGACCGTCCTGCAGCATGCCCTCGATGCGATCGGCGCCATTGACCACATGGCTGTTGGTAACGACAAACCCATCGCTACTGATAATAAAACCGCTGCCCGTGCCGCCCCCCGGTTGGGGCGTTTGCCGGCGGGAAGCCTGGGGTTTCTGTACTTTCAGGTGCACCACGGCATTACTGACCCGGTTGGCTACATTAACTACCGTGCGGGAATATGCGTCGAGCAGTTCAAAGTCATCGTTCAGAGCCTTGCGGCGCGTCGGTTCGCCGTTGGCAGATTCGCCTTCGGCGTAAATGTTTTGGAACATAGCAGCGTGGAAATAAAAATAAACAAATTCCGGGTTTCCCTGACGTTTTCAGCGCCTAAACGGAGCGACAATTATGCCAGCCGGAAAAAGCCGTCAATTTGGCGCATGATCTGTTACTTTTGCGCCGAATTGACAGTTTATACCAGATTACATTGAAATTATACGGACTTATCGGCTATCCGCTCGGACATTCTTTTTCGCAACGGTATTTCACGGAAAAATTTCAACGGGAAGGTATTACCAACGCCCGTTACGAACTTTTCCCCCTGCCCGATATTGCCGCTTTCCCTGCGCTCGTCGCCGGGCATCCCGATTTGTGTGGGTTGAACGTCACGATACCGCATAAAGTGGCCGTTATTCCCTATCTGCATCGCCTCGATGAAACCGCCGCCGCGATCGGAGCGGTAAATGTCATCCGCTTCGGGGCCGGCGGGCCGGCAGGTTTTAACAGCGACGCCATCGGATTCGAGCGTTCGCTGCAACCCTGGCTGGATCAACGGCAACATCCCACGCGCGCCCTGATCCTTGGCGCAGGCGGCGCTTCCAAAGCCGTGGCATACATATTGAAAAAATGGGGCGTGGCGTTTCAATTCGTTTCCCGGCGCCCGCAGGCTCAGTACCAAATTGCGTGGACCGACCTGCATGCGGCCGATTTCGGTGAAATTCATTGGATTTTTAACACCACGCCGCTCGGAACATACCCCGATTCGGGTACCTGCCCCGATTTGCCTTTCGAAAGATTGGGGCCGCAACATTTGGTGTACGATCTGGTGTACAATCCTGCCGAAACCTTACTTTTGCAGCGGGCCAAAGCCCGCGGCTGCGCCATAAAAAACGGACTGGAAATGTTGCAGTTACAAGCCGAAGCCGCCTGGGAAATTTGGCAGGATTTTTCCAGATAGTTTTACAACGCTTACTAAACTTCTGAAGTTTAATCAACGTAACTTACCCTCCGCCTTTTGCACCTTTTATCCTAACCACTGACCAAAACAAGCCGGACCTGATGAGCGCAGCACCGAACCAAGTACCTGAAAATCGCCAGCCACTGGTTGATTTTTCCAACACGGAAATCGCTTTTTCCCATTTATCCGATCGCGAGCTGAAAAAAACTGCCTGGTTGTTCGGTATGATGAACAAATCCTGGGCAGTCCGTTACGGCACCAAACTGGCGCTTTGGGCCATTGAAAACAAGCTGCCTTTTGCCGAACGGATTGTTAAAAACACCGTGTTCCGGCAATTCGTGGGCGGCACCACCCTGCTCGACTGCCAGCGCAATATCGATCACCTGGCCGCCTATAATGTACTCACCGTGCTCGACTACGGGGTCGAGGGAAAGGAGACGGAACTGGATTTTAATTATACAATGAACGAAAACCTCCGGGCCATCGATTTTGCCTCGCGTTCCAAACATATTCCGGTGGTCAGCACCAAAGTCACCGGTCTGGCGCGATTCGGGTTGCTGGAGCGAATACAAAGCGCCACCACGCTGACCCGGGAAGAATTGAACGAATACCGCAATGTGCTTAAGCGTATCGACGCGATCTGCTACCATGCCGCCCAAAAAGGCGTATCCGTTTTTATCGACGCCGAAGAAAGCTGGATACAGGACAGCATCGATCACCTGGTGTGGCTGATGATGAAACGGTATAACCGCGAGCGGGTAGTCGTGTACAATACCTTCCAGATGTATCGAAACGACCGGCTGCAATTTCTCATTGAAAGTTATGACCGTTCGCGACAGGCCGGCTTCCTGTTCGGCGCCAAACTGGTACGCGGCGCCTACATGGACAAGGAGCGCCTGCGCGCCCGGGAATACGGCTACAAAGACCCGATCAACCCCGACAAAAACACCACCGACGATCACTACAATACCGGTGTGCGGTTTTGTTTGGATCATATTCAGCACGTGGCGTTGTGCAATGCCAGCCACAACGCGGAGAGCGCTTTGTTGCAGGCCGAACTGATGGAGAAAAAAAGCATCCCGCACGATCATCCGCACACCATGTTCAGCCAGTTGTTCGGTATGAGCGATATCGTAACGTTCAACCTGGCCAAGACCGGCTTCCGGGTGAGCAAATACGTGCCCTACGCCCAGGTGCGCGAAGTCATTCCCTATCTCATCCGCCGCGCCCAGGAAAACACCTCCGTGACCGGCGACGCGGGACGCGAACTGGCATTGATACAAAAGGAGATCAAGCGCAGGGGGTTGTAAAAAAAGAAGTCTTATACTTTTGAAGCAGCATCGCTATATTTCCAGTAAATCCTGTCGATGGTCTCCGCCAGTTTGTGGTCTTTGTCCGTCACCATGTTGCCGGCGTCGTGTGTGGTCAGTTGTATTTCCACGGTATTCCAAACATTGCTCCAGTTGGGATGGTGGTTTTGTTTTTCCGCCTGGAAAGCTACTTCCGTCATAAAAGCAAAGGCCTCGGCAAAATCCCTGAATTTAAAGGTCGCCTGAAGCCGGTTTTTTTCTTCGTGCCACATAGAAAAATAATTTACAAACAAAATGTTTTTTGTGTGAAACTTATTATTTAAATTTGCCCTGCCATTTTAAACTGCCTTTTTCCTGATTCAAAACTAACTTTATAAAAATTTTAAGCGATGAAAATTTTAAAAATAGTTGCCTACGCAGTGCTG
>CALEYM010000513.1 GCA_937926185.1 uncultured Bacteroidota bacterium
AAATGGATGACGTTGGGGATATCGCTGATTATTTTGGCTACGTCGCCGTTGAGTTTATGACCGTAGGCTTCGATCAGGATGTAACCTGGAAGCAGGTTGCGTTCCTGTACTACTTTTTTGCCGTTCCGGATTTTGTACACCTTTTCGGTGGGCACGATCACCTGAAAAATAAAATCCTTCCAGTTGGAACGATCCACCTCCAGGTCGATACGTTCCTTGATCTTCTTCTCCTTGCCACTGATGACCCGGAGCGAATACCATTTTTTTTCTTCAACGCCCGATGCTTTCGCTGTTTCTTTCTCTTTATTCATGTCGGTTGGGAAGGACTTGGCTGATACTGCTGGCGACCCGGATGAGTTTACAATACGTCGTAGATACTTTTAAACGTCAGGCTGCACAGTACATCCATAATGAATACGATCAGTGCCAGCAAACCGGAGGTTACCAGCACGACGATTGTGCTTTCCTGCAACTGCGCCATAGTTGGCCAGTTAACGTTTTTGACCAGTTCCTGGTAGCTTTCTTTAAGATATAGTGTCAACTTATCCATGCAGTTATGATCGTTGTTGATTAGCGGCCTTTTTTCGCGAAAAAAGTTCGTTGTGCGCATGGTGCGAACAACGAACCTCTCCCACGCAGACAAGGCGATGTTTTTTTGTTTGGGCAGGGGCAGCAGGGCTCGAACCCGCAGCCTGCGGTTTTGGAGACCGCCACTCTACCAATTGAGCTATGCCCCTTTTTCATTGAGTGATTGAGTAATTGAGTGATTTTTTAATCACTCAATTACTCAATCACTCAATGAGTATTAGTCGATGATCTCCGTTACCTGACCGGCGCCTACCGTACGGCCACCTTCGCGGATAGCGAAGCGCAGGCCTTTTTCGAGGGCGATCGTGCTGAGGAGTTTCACTTCAAGTTCAATGTTGTCGCCCGGCATCACCATTTCCACGTTGGCCGGCAATTTGACGTCGCCGGTTACGTCGGTGGTACGGAAGTAGAACTGCGGGCGGTAGCCGTTGAAGAACGGCGTGTGACGGCCGCCTTCTTCTTTCGACAGGACGTATACCGAGCATTTAAAGTGTTTGTGCGGTTTTACGCTGCCCGGTTTGCAGATAACCATGCCGCGGCGGATTTGTTCTTTTTCAATACCGCGGAGCAGCAGACCGGCGTTGTCGCCAGCTTCGCCGCGCTCCAATATCTTGCGGAACATTTCCACACCCGTGATGGTCGATGTCAGTGGTTTTTCGCCTTCTTTCATCATTCCGATGATTTCAACGGGGTCGCCGGTATTGATCACGCCGCGTTCGATACGGCCCGTTGCAACGGTACCGCGGCCCGTGATGGTGAACACGTCTTCCACCGGCATCAGGAACGGTTTGTCTTTTTCGCGCACCGGTTCCGGAATGTCGTTGTCGCAGGCATCCATCAGCTCGATGATTTTAGCCGTATGTTTGGTATCGCCTTCCAGCGCTTTCAGGGCGGAGCCCTGGATAACAGAAGCGTTGTCGCCGTCAAAGCCGTAGGAGCTCAGCAGTTCGCGCACTTCCATGTCAACCAGTTCGAGCATCTCTGCGTCGTCTACCAGGTCCACTTTGTTCATGAACACAACGATTTTCGGCACACCAACCTGACGGGCGAGCAGGATGTGCTCACGCGTTTGCGGCATAGGGCCGTCGGTGGCAGCCACTACCAGGATGGCGCCGTCCATCTGTGCGGCGCCGGTAATCATATTTTTAACGTAGTCGGCGTGACCCGGGCAGTCTACGTGCGCATAGTGGCGTTTGGCGGTTTCGTATTCCACGTGGGCCGTATTGATCGTAATACCGCGCTCTTTTTCTTCGGGGGCGGCGTCGATGGAGTCGTAGCTCGTTTTTTTGGCCAGACCTTTTTCAGCCAGAACATAGGTGATGGCGGCCGTCAGGGTGGTCTTACCGTGGTCAACGTGACCGATCGTTCCAATATTTACGTGCGGCTTCGAACGTACAAATGTCTCTTTTGCCATTGGTTTAGACTAAAAATTTGTTGATGT
>CALEYM010000514.1 GCA_937926185.1 uncultured Bacteroidota bacterium
TCAGGTCATCGCAGAATCTTCACCTCCTATCTGCCTTTTGATCTTAAAACGATGTCTAATTTTTTTGACAGATAAATCTGTTTTTCAATAAAATATAACCAAATAACTGCAAAAAACACCCTCTAAAAACCTGTACAACTGTCGGCAGTTTTTCCCGCCGGGCCTTCCACCTTTGCATGGTCAGCGCAATTGGCAACTTCTGTGATTTACCTGCCACTTCTGTATGAACATTGCACTCATCACGGGGTCTGCCGGCTTGGTCGGCAGCGAATCCGTACGGTTTTTTGCCAGTAAATTCGACCGGATCATTGGTATCGATAATGACATGCGGGCCTATTTTTTCGGGAAAGAAGCCTCCACTTCATGGAACCTGGAATACCTGAAAAACACGGTTCCCAACTATGAGCATTACCATACCGACATCAGGAGCTACCCTGAACTGGAACGAATATTCCGCACCTATTGCTCCGACATAAAGCTGGTCGTTCACACAGCGGCACAACCCAGTCACGACTGGGCGGCCAAAGAACCGGTTACGGATTTCACGGTAAACGCCAACAGCACCCTCCATCTCCTGGAACTGACGCGACTGGCATGCCCGGACGCCGTGTTCGTTTTCACGTCCACCAACAAGGTTTACGGCGCCAATCCCAACCAACTGCCCCTCGTGGAAATGGAAACCAGGTGGGAGGTAGACGCCTCGCACCCCTACCATGAACACGGCATCGACGAACAAATGAGCGTGGACCACACGATCCATTCCATTTTCGGCGCCTCCAAAATGGCCGCCGACGTCCTGGTGCAGGAGTATGGCCGGTATTTTAAGTTGAAAACCGGCGTTTTTCGCGGGGGCTGCCTCACCGGGCCAAACCACTCGGGCGCCCAGTTGCACGGTTATCTGTCCTACCTGATGAAATGCAACCTCATGAAAACGCCCTACACGATTTTCGGTTACCAAGGCAAGCAAGTGCGCGACAATATTCATAGCCAGGACCTGGTGAATATGTTCTGGTATTTTTTCCAAAACCCCCGGCCCGGCGAAGTGTACAACGCTGGCGGCAGCCGTTTTTCAAATTGTTCGATCCTGGAAGCGATCGCCATCTGTGAAGCAATTACGGGCAACAAAATGGATTACCGTTACAGCGACGAAAGCCGCGTCGGCGATCACATTTGGTATATCAGCGACGTGCGCAAATTCCGCGCGCATTACCCTGGCTGGGAATACAAGTTCGGAATCCGGGAAATACTGGAAAGTCTTTATACAGGCATCAAATCGCGCGTTTAAAATGACAGCCCAACCATCCGTCGTATTTGTCACGCGCTACTACCCGCCCAACCCGAATATCAACGGCGAGTCAATCTGCG
>CALEYM010000515.1 GCA_937926185.1 uncultured Bacteroidota bacterium
TAACGGCTGGCGGCATGATAACGGAAGCGTGCGGGGTGATGAAAGCGACGTACGTAGATGTGGTAACGGACAGCGATTGTCCGAACCCGATCGTGAGCGTGACGCGGACGTGGACGGTGACCGACCTTTGCGGGAACGTAAGCATTGAATGTGATCAGACGATCACTGTGGTAGATAACACCATCCCCGCCCTCTCCGGCGTTCCCGCCGACGCTCCCGCCGAGTGCGACGACATGGTCGCTTCCAGCATCTGGAACAACACCGGTACACCTGCTATCGCCGCGCAGGACAACACGAACCCCATCGAACTGGGCGTAAAATTCCAGTCGCTTGTGCCGGGTAAAATTTCGGCCGTGCGTATTTATAAAAACTGGGCCGGCACGGAAACGCTGACCGCAAATCTGTACGATTATCCGGGCGGCACTTTGCTGGGCACCGGAAGCGCGAATATCAGCGGCACCGGCTGGCAACAGATCGACCTGAACACCCCGGTTTCCATCGGCGCCGGCGTAACTTATGTGGCCAGCGTACTGACGCCGAACGGGAATTACCCCTTCACGAACGCCTATTTCCAAAGCAGTGATTATAACAACCCGCCCCTGCGCGCCCTGCAAAACGGCGAAGACGGACCGAACGGCGTGTACGCTTATGGCGGCGGCTACCCAACCAGCGCCTTCAATGGCGCAAACTACTGGGTTGATCCTGTATTGCTCTCACCCATCCCGGCAGCCCCGGTAACGGCTTCCGATGCCTGCGGCACAACCACCATCACGGCTACCGGCTCCGTTGCCCCCGGCGCCTGCCCGAACGCGTATACCCTTACCCGCACCTGGACGGCAGAAGACGAGTGCGGCAATAAATCCACGGCGACCCAGATTATAACCGTGACTGACGATACGCCCCCCACGGCTACCGCTCCTGACGACGACGACCTGGAATGCAGCACCGACCTGCCCCCGGCAGCTGCCACGATCGCGCAATTCATAGCGCTGCAAGGCGCCGATGCTTTTGACAATTGTTCCGCTACCAATAACCTGACGGTGACTTCCTCCACCGGTACCCTGCAGGGCTCGAACTGCAACGGCACCATCAAACGGGAGTACATGATCACCGACGAGTGCGGCAATACCACCACGGTGACGCAAACCTTTACGGTGACCGACAACACGGCGCCCAATGCCGCGGAGCCTGACGGCGAAGACCTGGAATGCAGCACCGACCTGCCAGTCGCCGCTGCCGATATTACCGAATTTCTGGCCCTTACCGGCGCCTCGGCTTCCGATAACTGCACCGCCGAGGCTAACCTGGTAGTCAGCCACCTCGACGGTCCGTTAGTTGGTGACGAATGTAACGGCACGATCGAGCGCGAATACATGATCACGGACGAATGTGGGAACACGACCACGGTCACGCAAACGTTTACGGTCACAGATAACACCAAGCCCACCCCCACCTGCAACGACATCACCGTTGAACTCGACAACAACGGCGAATACAGTCTGGATCAAACCGACGTGGAAGATATCGCCAACGGCAGTTTTGACAACTGTACGGATGTGGCCGATCTCGACCTGAATGTTGTTCCGACCGACTTCGACTGCTCGCACGTGGGTACGCCGCAAACGGTGACGCTGACCGTCACCGACGAATGCGGCAATTTTGAAACCTGCGATGCGGAGGTGACCGTGGAAGACAACCTTCCCCCCGACGTCAGCTGCCCGGCCGATATCAATCTGAACACCCTTCCCGGCGAATGTTCCGCCGAGGCCGCCTGGGATACGCCGCTGCAAACCGACAATTGCGGTGTCGCCACGGTAGTGTACACCGCGCCCGGTATCACGATCGTCGATCCCGGCACCGGACAGGGTATTTCCGGCGAATTCCCGCTGGGCGAAACGGTGGTTACCTTAACGGTTACCGATGTTAATGGCAACACCGCGACATGCACTTTCACAGTTACCGTAACTGACAACCAGCCGCCGATGGCCATGTGCGCCGGCCCGCTGATGATAAACCTGGAACCGAACGGAGAAAAACAACTGAGCGTGGCAGATATCGACGCATCCGGCACCGACGACAACTGCGGCATCTGCTTCAAAGGCATCAGCCGGCTGCCCTGCGGCACGCCTTGTTCGGGCCCGACGGTCATGCTCACCTGCGCTGACCTGACCACCGACTACGGTCACGGGCTTGGCGTGGTGCCGGTTACCCTGACTATCAGGGATTGCGCCGTTCCGCCAAATGAGGCCACCTGCGTGGCCCTGGTGACGGTGAAGGACAATCAGACGCCAACCGTGGCATTCTGTCCGGCCGATATCGTCAAAAATACCGATCCCGGTATGTGCAGCGCGGTCGTAAACTACACGCCGCCGACTTTTATTGACGGATGCGGCAACCCGCACCCCGGCGTCCTCCAGAACCCGGTACACATTCCCGGCTACGCTTTCCCGACCGGCAACACGACGGTTACCTATTCCTATACCTCCTCGGAGGGCATCACGATCTACTGCAACTTCCTGGTGACGGTGGTGGACAACCAACTGCCCTCGCTGACTTGCCCGGCCGACCTCACGGCCACCTGCGACGCCGCCGAACAACCGGTTTACGCCGATTGGGTGGCTTTCACCGCCGCGCTGGGTTCGGGCAGCGACAACTGCCAGATCAATATCGGTACCTTTATTTTAGAAAATGAAACAGATAACGGCCTGAACTGCCCGAAAACGATCACGCGGGTGTACCGGGTGGCCGACCTGAGCGGTAATACAAAAACCTGCTTGCAAAAAGTTGTAGTGGACGACAACACCAAACCGGCTTTCGTCGACTGCCCGGCCAATCTGACCTTCAATAACGATGTGGATAAGTGTGAGGCTAACGTCACCTGGCCGGTACCCGACGCGACGGACAACTGCGGCGGCGCTGTGACGGTGGATCAAACCGGCGGCCCGGCCCAGGGCTCCACGCTGCTTGTGGGCACTACTTATACCGTGACATTCACGGCAACCGACAATTGCAATAACACCCAAACCTGCCAGTTTACCGTCGAAGTAATGGACATGCAGTTCCCTGACATCGACTGTCCGCAAAACCTGACGGTGGCAGTAGACGAAGATTGCGAGTACGTCGGTACGGCTGTACTGGACCCGGTTGTTTACGACAACTGTTCATTTGATTTGGAAAATGATCACAACAACAATACAACCTTAGTCGGCGAGGTGTTCGGCCCGGGTGAATATACGATCTTGTGGACGGCTACCGACGCCTTCCCGAATACCAGCACCTGCTCGTTTACGCTGACGGTAGTGGACGAAATCGCGCCGACGATCGATTGCCCGGCGGATATCGTGATGACGAACGACCCTGAAGTTTGCGGGGCGGTGGTGACATTTAATGATCCTGTCCTTTCTGATAACTGCCCATTACCGGTGGTAGCGATTGGGCCTTTCAACTTTACCACGGCCGGGGCCACCGGGCGCTTTGGGCCGACGCAAGGGCAAGTGGATGTGGCATACACCGGTTCCGAACTGGATGGCCAGGTGATCATTAATACGCAGGGAATTCAGGAATGGATCGTACCGGTAACCGGTACATATTCTATAAATGCGCTGGGCGCCTCCGGAGGTAATGGCGAGGCTTTTTTCCTTAATAATGTAGTTTACACTGGAGGCAAAGGCGCTGAACTGACGGGTGAATTTAATTTAACGGCAGGCCAAACCTTGAAAATTCTGGTAGGCCAGCAAGGCGGAACCTCCACATTAAATGGTTTAGGCGGTGGCGGCGGCGCTTCCTTTGTTTGGAATACTGCCGGAAATACATTGCTCCTTGCCGCCGCCGGCGGTGGGGGAGCAGGTAACAATTGGAGTAATACCCCTGGCGCCGATGGCGGCGACGGAACGGGTAGCACTTCCGGTTCGCTTCCTGTCGGTTCTTTCGCTTGTCTTTTGACAGCAACTCCCGGTCAGGGATTTTCAGTTTATGGCTGTCCGGCTCATGCGGCTGGATGGTCGGGTGGCGGCGCGGGATGGAATTCCGATGGAGGAAATGGTATGTACCCCGGGTGCGGTTTGTTGCCGATTGATGCAAGAAGTCCCCTGAATGGCGGTACCGGAGGGCAAGGTAATGAAGCCAGCTTGACACACGTAGGCGGTTTTGGCGGCGGTGGCGGCTCTGCCGTGGCTTGTTCAGGTGTCGGCGGCGGCGGTGGCGGCGGTTATACCGGCGGCGCAGGAACCGGTTTTAATGATGGCGGATATGGCGATGGCGGCGGCGGTGGCGGCTCTTACAACGCGGGCGCCAATCCGGTTAATACGTCCGGCGTAAATACCGGAAATGGATTAGTGGTCATTACCTTACTCGGTGGAGGTTCTTCGCCTTTGGCGCAAACCGGGGGTCTGCCGAGCGGCGCCTTATTCCCGGTAGGAACTACTACTAACATATTCGTAGGAGCCGATGAATCCGGCAATACGGCCTCCTGCAGTTTCAATGTAACCGTTACCGATGACGAGGCGCCGGAGATAACGTGCCCGTCGAATAAAACGATATTGACCTCTGATGGCGGCAGTGGCGATTGCGCCGGTCAATTGACCTGGGATATACCCGATGTATCCGATAATTGCGGCGTAATCCATTATTCGGTCACTTATGAAAACCCCGATGGAACCATAGACGGTCCTACGGATGCTTATGTATTCACCCCCGGCAATCAGGCAAATGGAACGCCAGCCGCTTCGAGATACTTTGATGCCGGCATCACCACGGTCACGTATTACGTGGAAGACGACGCGGGTAATACCATTACCTGTAGCTTCACCGTCGCTGTCACCGACGACGAGGCGCCGACGATCGCTAACTGCCCGGCCGATCCGGCCGCCATCTGTGGCAGCGGCCCGGTATTCTGGATTCCGCCGACGGCCGATGACAACTGTGGTGTCGTGAGCTTCACTTCCTCGCACAACCCGGGCGACGTATTCCCGGTGGGTACTACGGTCGTGACCTATGAAGCCGAAGACGCGGCTGGCCTCACCGCCACCTGCACCTTCACGGTAACCGTTCATCCCAACCCGACAGTCACAGGCACGGTAACCAACGTAGGTTGCCACGGCGAATCGACCGGCGCGATCAACATTACGCCCGCCAATGGCACGCCGGGTTACACCTTCAACTGGGACGGCCCTGGCGTGGTAGCCGCTAATGAAGACCAGACGGGCCTGCCCGCGGGCACTTTCTTAGTAACGGTGACGGACAGCAAGGGCTGTTCGGTCACGGAGGCCTTCGGTATTACTGAGCCGACAGAGCTGCAAGTGACTTTGAATTCCGTAACCGATGCCCTTTGTTTCGCCGGCTTCGACGGCGCAGCCGATATCAGCGTAAGCGGCGGAACAGGCTCTTACGCCTACGATTGGGTATATGACGGCGCCGGCGATTTCGACGATCCGCAGGATATCAGCGGCGTACAGGCCGGCACTTATATCGTTATTGTCAGAGATGCCAATGGCTGCACCAAATCGTTGAGCGTCGAAATAGAACATCCGACAAAATTGATCGCCTCCGTGGTCAGCGTAACGCACGAAAGCTGCGACGGCAACAACGACGGCGCCGGAACGGTAACCGGCATCGGCGGCACGACGCCTTATACGTATGACTGGGGTGGGGTAGGCAATACGCCGAACGCGGCCACCAACAGCGGCCTGGCCAACGGCACTTATACTGTGACCGTAACCGACGCTAACCTCTGCGCAACCACGGTGCAAGTAACAATCAATCCGGGCACAGTCCTGACCATCAATGCCATTGCCAATGTTGGTCCGGTATGTCCGGGCGCCGCGGTACCGGCAATTTTATTGTCGGCGGTGCCGA
The DNA here is from genome assembly GCA_937926185.1 of uncultured Bacteroidota bacterium. Lineage (GTDB taxonomy): Bacteria > Bacteroidota > Bacteroidia > Chitinophagales > Saprospiraceae > M3007. Next base: position 5,854 of record CALEYM010000515.1, read on the forward strand.
ACAACCCGGCAATCCAGTACAGTTGGAGTGGCGGTGCAGGCGCAGGTTTGGTCAACGGCAACAGTACGGGCCTGAACCCGGCCATTCCGGGCTTCACCGCCGGCGCCACGCAGGGCACCTGGACGGTCACGGTGACGGCCACGCTGGGAGCTTGCAACGACACCGAAGTATTTGAAATAACAATCGACGATGCCGGTGGCCTGCACTGGGTGAATTGCCCGGCGGATATCGTGCTCAATAACGACGTGGATAAATGCGGCGCAAATGTGAACTGGACGCCGCCGACGGCGCTGGACGACTGCGACGCGGCCACGGTGAGCGGCCCGACAGGCGGCGATCCTGGCGACTTCTTTGCCGTGGGCATGCATACCATTACATACGAAGCGACCGACAACAACGGCAATACCATCACCTGTTCGTTCTCGATCACGGTAGCGGATATGCAACTGCCCGATGCCGTGTGTAAAGACATCACCGTTCCGCTCAACGGTACGGGCAACGCTACGATCATTGTGGCCAGCATAGATAACAGCAGCAGCGACAACTGCCCGGGCATGACCCTGGGTATCAGTAAAAACACCTTTGACTGCACAAATCTGGGCGCCAACATTGTGATCCTGACGGCCACCGACGGCGCCACGCCGGCCAACACGGCTTCCTGCATGGCAGTAGTAACGGTAGTGGACAATATCCCGCCGACGCTGGACTGCCCGGATCCGCTGACGGCCGTATGTTCTTCCGGCGAACAAGCGCATTACGCCAACTGGGCTGACTTCACTGCTGCCCTTGGTTCGGGAGACGACAATTGCGATCTCAACACGGCTTCTTTTGTGCTGGAAAGCGAACTGGACAATGGCCTGAACTGTCCAAAAACAATTACGCGAATCTACCGCATATCCGATCAGAGCGGTAACACGGGTACCTGTATTCAGACTGTCGCCGTGGATGATGAGGTTGACCCGGTAGTGACGCTCAACGGCCCTGCCACGATCCAGATTTGCCAGGGCGGCGCTTGGGTTGATCCGGGCGCTACGGCCGACGACAACTGCAGCGGCAACCTGAGCGTGAACATCGTGGTAACGGGCAGCGTGAATGCGGCTGTCCCCGGCGATTACGTGCTGACTTACACCGCCACGGATAACTGCGGCAACGATGGCACAGCCACCCGGACGATAACCGTCAACGCCAACCCGACGGTCACAGGCACGGTCACCAACGTAGGTTGCCACGGCGAATCGACCGGCAAAATCAATATTACACCTTCCGACGGTACCGGCCCATACACTTTTAACTGGGACGGCCCCGGCGTTATCCCCGGAAATGAAGACCAGACCGACTTGCCTGCCGGCACATTCCTGGTAACGGTGACGGATTCGAAGGGCTGCTCGGTAACGGAAGCCTTCGGCATCACCGAACCGACAGAACTGCAGGTGACCATACTGAACCTCACGGATGTGACTTGTTATGGCGGCGACGATGGCGAAATCGAACTCGGCGTCAGCGGCGGCACGCCGCCGTACGGTTATGTTTGGGGCGCCAAGGGAACCGGCCGGACCACCGGCCATATTGCCATGTTGTCGGCGGGCCCGTACATCGTTACCGTGACCGATGCGAAGGGTTGCTCGAAGGTTTTGAGCATGGAAGTGGAAGAACCCACTCAAATCGTGCCTTCGGTCGTCAGCGTAACCCACGAAACCTGCGACGGCGCCGATGACGGTGCGGCTACCGTAACGGCTACCGGCGGTATTCCGCCTTACGAGTATGCCTGGGGCGCGGGCCTCACGCCGAACGCGGCTTCCAACAGCGGCCTGGCGGCGGGCACGTACACGGTGACCGTCACGGACGACCACGATTGCACGACGACAATAACCGTCGTCATAAATCCTGGCGCCGTGCTGACCATCAATACTATAAATGATATCGGGCCGGTATGCCCCGGCGACGAGGTGCCGGTGATACTGCTTTCGGCGGTACCCAACAACCCGGCTATCCTGTACAGCTGGTCCGTAAGCCCTGCCGGCTCCGGCATGCCGAGCCCCGGCAACAGCACGGGCCTCAATCCGAATATCCCGGCGTTCACCGCCGGGCTGCAAGGCACGTATACCGTGACCGTGACGGCCACCCTGGGCGCCTGCAACGACACGGAAGAATTTGAAATAGAAATAGACGACGCCGGCGGCCTGCACTGGGTGAACTGCCCGGCTAATATCATCCTCAATAACGACGTGGATAAATGCGGCGCCAACGCCAACTGGACGCCGCCGACGGCCATCGACGATTGCGTCAATCCGGGCAACGTTACGATCGACGGTCCATTCGGCGGTACGCCGGGCTCGTTCTTCGGCGTAGCCGGATCGCCGCACCTGATCACTTACACGGCCACCGACGAAAACGGCAATACCGTTACCTGTTCGTTTACAGTGACGGTGATGGATATGCAGTTCCCCGTTATCCACTGCCCGCAGGACTACACGGTGTCGGCAGACGCGAACTGCGAATACGAAGGTACCGCGGACCTCAATGCCGCGGCCGCGGATAATTGCGGCGTGGATGTTCTGGTGAACAGCTACAATGCTACTGCCACCCTGGACGGAGCAATATTCGGGCTGGGCACGCATAACATAATCTGGTCGGCCACGGATGATAACCCGAACACCAGCACCTGTGAATTTTCCCTGACGGTAGTGGACGACACGGCGCCGGAAATTCTTGACTGCCCGGCGGATCGCCTGGTGGACACCGACAGCAACGGCGAAGGCGATTGCGAAGCCGAGGTGCCGGATTTGCTCAGCGAGTTCTTCGCACAGGATAATTGCACCAATCCGCTGACCAATATCACCCAAAACCCGCCGGCAGGCACGCTCTTCGGCGGCGCCCACGGCGACATGCAGATCGTAACCTTCACGGTGACGGACGACGCGGGTAATGTAAGCGCCTGTCAGACGAAACTGACGCTCAACGACAACGAATCGCCGGAAATCGACTGCTCAACGGTACCGACCGACCTGACCACTTCGCCGGGCGAATGTTTCCACCAGGTGGTGGGCACGAGCCTCGACCCGACGTTCGACGACAATTGCGCGGCAACGCTGATCAACGATTTCAACGGTCAGCAAACCCTGGCGGGCGCTATACTGCCGCTGGGTTCCACGACGGTGATCTGGACGGTAACCGATGCCAACGGCAACGAGGATTTCTGCCTGGTAACCTACATGGTGACCGACAAGGAAGCCCCCATGGCCATGTGCGCGGGTCCCATTATGCTGAACCTCGAACCGAACGGTCAGGCGCAACTGAGTATTGCCGACATCGACGCGCCGGGTACGGACGACAATTGTGGTATTTGTTTTAAAGGCATTACGCGTCCGCCCTGCGGAGCGGCTTGTTACGGCCCCGCGGTGACGTTTACCTGCGCCGACTTGACGGCCAATTACGGCTACGGACCGGGCGTGGTACCGGTTACCATGGTCGTGCGGGATTGCGCCGATCCGGCCAATGAAACCACCTGCGTGACATTGGTAACGGTGAAGGACAATCAAACGCCGACGGTGTCTTTCTGTCCGGCAGATATTCAAAAAAATACCGATCCCGGCGAATGTGATGCGGTGGTGATTTACAACACGCCGACGTTTAACGACGGTTGCGGCAGTACGCATCCCGGTACGCTGATATCGCCGGTATGGGCCGTTTCAGGCGTCGAGTTCCCGCTGGGTAATACCACGGTGACTTATTCCTACACCTCTTCTTCAGGCTTTACAGTGTATTGCACTTTCGTGGTAACGGTGGTGGATAAGGAACTGCCGCAAATAGACTGCCCTGATCCTTTGACCGCCGTTTGTGCGGCAAATGAAGAACCGGTGTACACGAGCCTCGGTGATTTTACCACCGACGGCGGCACTGCCTCTGACAATTGCACGATCGTCAATTTTATCCTCGAAAGCGAGACGGACAACGGCCTTACCTGCCCGAAAACGATCACGCGGGTGTACCGGGTGACCGATCAAAGCGGCAATACGAAGACCTGCTCGCAAAAACTGACGGTGGATGACAACACGAACCCCCAAATTGTGACGCCGGCTGCTGGCCAAACTGTCGAATGTGACGGCGCCGGCAATGCCAATCAACTGGCCAACTGGCTCAACAACAATGCCGGCGCGGCAGCCACCGACAACTGCGGTACGGTTACCTGGTCGAACAATTTCGGTTCGCTGAGCAACGGCTGCGGAGCAACGGGCAGTGTCACGGTCACGTTCACGGCAACCGATGTTTGCGGAAATACCGCTACGACGACGGCCACCTTTACGATCGAGGACACGCAGGATCCGGTTTGGACCATTTTGCCGCAAGGCCTCACTATCGAATGCAACAATACCAGCGACCCGAACGGACAAATCCTGGCATGGTTGAATACAGCCGGCGGCGGCGAAGGCAATGACGCCTGTGGGACGGTCAATTACGCCCACAATTTCACCGGCCTGAGCGACGGTTGTGGAACCACGGGTTCTGCCAACGTGACGTTCACTATCTTTGACGAATGCGGTCATTCGACAACCCACACGGTACTCCTGCAGGTGATCGATACCGAAGGCCCTGCTATTACCTCCCCGGCTAAAAACCTGACCGTGGAATGTGACGGCGCCGGCAACACTATGGCCCTCAATACCTGGCTGGCCAATAACGCCGGCGCGGTTGCTTCGGACGACTGTGGAAGCATTACCTGGCTGACACCCGTATTGATGAATACCATTCCCGGCTGCGGCCTGACGAAAGAATTGGTGTACATGTTCCAGGCTAAAGACGCTTGCAATAACCTGTCGGCCAATACCATCGCCAGCTTTATCATCGAAGATACCCAAATGCCGGACATCACGCTGCCTTCGGATAAAACCGTGGAATGTGACGCTTCCACCGACCCGGCTTCTACCGGCACGGCCTCCGCGACGGACGATTGCGCCATGATGGATATGACGCCGGAACCCTGGATCAATGAGTTTCATTATGACGATGTCGGGGATGATGAAGGAGAATTTATCGAAGTTGCCGGTCCTGCTGGTCTGGATTTGTCCGGCTACCAGTTAGTGCTCTACAACGGCTCTGGCGGGGCCTCTTATGGAACTATTAATTTATTTGGCGTTATTGATAATGAAAGTAATGGCTTTGGCGCCTTGTCATTTGCTGCTCCCGGTCTGCAAAACGGCGCGCCGGATGGTATCGCCTTGGTAAAAATTGCCGGTTCGGTAGTCATTCAATTTATCAGTTACGAAGGCACATTCTTAGCTACCGATGGTGCTGCCAATGGAATGTTGTCGGTAAGTGTTGGCGTTTCAGAAACAAATACGACACCGGAGGGCAATTCCCTGCAACGCACCGGCACGGGCAATGAAAGCAGCGATTTTACCTGGACCGGCCCGGCAGCCGGATCGCCCGGCAGCTTGAACAGTGGCCAAACGATTACGCCGCTGAGCAGCAATCCCGTGGTAAACATCGCTTATGTAGATCATTACGCGCCCGGCGCTTGCGAGGCAGCCTATTCGTTCGACCGCGTTTGGACGGCCACGGATGCCTGCGGCAATACCAAAACCGGCGTTCAGATCATCACGGTGGTGGATACGAAAAAGCCAACCCTGATGGCGCCGGCAAACCTCACACTGAGTTGCGTGGGCGACCAGCAAGACAACCAGGCGGCCATCACCGACTGGCTGGATAACTACACCGTCAGCGACAACTGCGACGACGATGTAACCGTTACGCACAATTTCAGTGCCACGACGATCAACTATTGCATCGACGACGACATCACGGTGACCTGGACGGCAACGGACGACTGCGGCAACAGCACGTCGACGAGTGCTGTGATCGAAATCACGAAAGACGTGACGCCGCCATCATTGACGCCGCCGTCAAACCTGACCCTGAGTTGCGTTGGCGACCAGCAGGACAACCAGGCAGCGATCACGACCTGGCTGGATAATTATACCGTCTCCGACAATTGCGACAGTGAGCCGACGGTGACGCATAACTTCAGCGCCACGACGATCAACTATTGCACGGGCGACGACATCACGGTAACCTGGACGGCCACGGACGATTGCGGCCGGACGGCCACGGCTACCGCGCTGATCGAAATCACGAAAGACGTGACGCCGCCGTCGCTGACAGCGCCGGCAAACCTGACTTTGAGTTGCGTGGGCGACCAGCAAAACAATACCACCCTGATCCTCGATTGGCTGGACAACTACTCGGTGTCGGACAATTGCGACAGCGAACCGACGGTTTCGCACAATTTTGTTACTTGTACGGAAGCCGCGCCTCCCGGCAGTCGCCTGGAGATATGGGAACTCACGGGCCAACCGGGTAATCAGGCATCCAATAGTGCCAACTCTTCGTCTGCCGGCATTGGCGCCGGAACGCTCAGCCGCGGCGCGGGCCTGACAGCGGCCGCGCTTGGCGGTTCCATCGGCGCTTCCGGCTGGTTCAGTTCTACAACGCCGACCACCCTGGCCGACGCAATTAACAACAATGATTATTTTGAATTCACCTTGCCGGTGCTGGCCGGTTATCAGGCCAACGTAACGCAAATTACGCTGATTGCCCACAGTTCCGGTTCCGGCCCGAATACTGCGACGCTTCGCAGCAGCGCCGATGGTTTTACCTCCAACCTGGGAACAATTGCGCTGACGACGACTTCCGGGGTGAAGACCATTCCGCTCAGTATGTCGAACCTGTCGGGAACGGTTACTTTCCGCTTGTATGGTTATGGCAGCGGCGCAGGAGGCGGAAACCCGAGCAGCGAAGGACAAATGCGCATCGGCACTTCTACGGTTGCTTCCGACGATGATCTCGTTATTACAGGCTCTGTTGATCAATGCACGAGCATGTCTACCATAGACTATTGCACCGGAACCGATGTGACGGTGACGTGGACGGCGACGGACGACTGTGGCAACAGTACGCAAACAAGCGCTTTAATTGTTGTCAATAAGGACGTGACGCCTCCGGCGCTGACGGCCCCGGCCAACCTTTCCCTGAGCTGTGTAGGCGATCAGCAGGACAACCAGGCTGCCATCACGGATTGGCTGGACAATTATACGGTGAACGACAACTGCGACTCGGAACCGACAGTGACGCATGATTTTGTCACTTGTACGGAAATCGTACCGGCGGGCAGTTTGCTGGAACGTTGGGAACTCAGCAGCCAACCGGGGAATCAGGCGTCCAACAACGCCAATGCCTCTGCTGCCGGTATCGGCGCCGGCGTGCTGCGCCGCGGCGCCGGCGTGATGGCCGTTGCTGGCCCACAATCCATCAATTCATCAAGATGGTTCAGTTCGCCTGCACCGACTACTCTGGTGGAAGCCATTGCGAATAACGATTATTACGAATTCACGATGCCGGTGCTGTCCGGCCATAAGGCGGCGATAACTCAGGTTTCCCTCGTCATGCGCAGCTCCGGCTCCGCACCGAACAAAGCGACGCTCCGCAGTAGTTTGGACGGGTATTCATCCGACCTGGGCACCATAAACGTTACACAAACCGCTACGCTGTATAATCTTCCGGTCAACCTGCAGAACGTGACGGGTACGCTTACCTTCCGCTTGTATGGTTATGGCGCCGCGGCAGGAGGCGGAAATCCGAGCAGCGAAGGGCAAATGCGCATTGGAACCTCGACGGTTGCTTCCGATAATGACTTGGTGATCTGGGGTTCTGTTGAACAATGCACGCCGGTCACCACCGTCAACTACTGCTCGGGACAAGACCTCACGGTAGTGTGGACAGCGACGGACGACTGCGGTAATGTTAGCACCAGCTCGGCGCTGATCGTGATTGAAAAAGATGGAACCAAACCGACCCTGATGGTGCCTGCTGGAATTACGCTGGATTGCGGGGATATCAATGAGAATGCCGACCCGTCAGCGCAAATCCTGGATTGGCTGGCTCAGGCCTCGGCTTCGGACAACTGCGACAGCGAACCGGAGTTGAATTACGACTTCAACATGACGCAGTTGGTGATCTGCACAACGGCGACCTATACGATCACGGTGACGTGGACGGCCACGGATGACTGTGGCAATTCGACGCAGAAATCATCGACGATCACCGTGGTACCGGATATGCAAAAACCAGAGATCACGGTACCGTTGGCATTGGAGTTGAACTGCGGCGACATCAACGAGAATACCGACCCCTCGGCGCAAATCCTGGATTGGCTGGCTTCGGCCACGGCTTCGGATAACTGCGATACCGATCCGGAGTTGAACTACGACTTCAACATGTCTCAGTTGGTGATCTGCACGACGGCGACCTATACGATCACGGTAACGTGGACGGCGAACGACGCCTGCGGCAATTCGACGCAGAAATCATCGACGATCATTGTGGTGCCGGATATACAGAAGCCGTCGATCACGGTACCGTTGGCATTGGAGTTGAACTGCGGCGACATCAACGAGAATACC
>CALEYM010000516.1 GCA_937926185.1 uncultured Bacteroidota bacterium
ATTACGGATTACGGATTGCGGATTGCGGATTACGGATTAACCTAACTCTTGGCACTGTCTGTAATAGTAGGAATGGTTGGTTAACCAAGAGCTGGGTTAATCCGTAATCCGTAATCCGCAATCCGCAATCGCAAAGGTTGTTAATTTTCCCGGCCCGTTATTGGGTAAACCGCCGGGAAATCTGACATTTGCGCACCCTCCCCTCCTGCCCCTGAATACTTTAATCCTTTCACCTCGTTGCCATGAGAATTTTGTTTGTCCGTAATACCCGAATTCCGACAAAAACGTATGACGATCCGGAGCGCATAATGATATGGCTGGGTCGCGAGCTGCTCAACCTGGGACACGAGCCGGTGTTCCTGGTAAAAAAAGAGTCGACCTGCGACTTTGCGCCGGTACTCAACCTGGATGATAAGAAGCCTTTTTACGAACAGGTCCCGGACGACGTAGATCTGGTTCACTTCTTTTACCAACCGCCGCGCGAACTGCTTTATTTGTCGAAACCTTACCTCATCACCTGTTTCGAGAACAGCGCCGAGCCCTGCACGTTCGACGCAAACACGGTATTTTTATCGGCCAATCACGCCGCACGGCATGGCGGAGAAGTATATGTGTATCCGGGGATCGATTTCAGCAGTTATGGCCAGGTAATGCTCGATCTGCCGCGCAACTATTTTCACTTCCTGGGTGATGCCGCCTGGCGCGGCAAAAACGTGCGGGGGGCCGTAGACCTGGCCTCGGCAGTTGGTACGCGGGTGCATGTGATTGGTGGGTCGCGGGTCAACTTTCGCAAAGGACTTCGCATCACACTGAGCCCCAGCGCCCGCTTTCACGGCGTATTGAATCCCGACGGCCGGAATATGCTGTTGAATGGCTCCCGGGGCTTGCTGTTTCCCATTATCTGGCACGACCCTTTTGGCCTGGCCGTGCCCGAAAGCCTGTATTTCGGCTGCCCGGTTTTCGGTACGCCTTATGGAGCGCTGCCGGAATTACTCTGCCGGAAACCCGGAAACGAAAACCGAAAATGGACCGGTCAGGTGGAAGCGTGTTTTTCCGAATTTGGCTGCCTTTCGCTCAAGCGATCCGAACTGGTGGAAGCCATGCGGCATGCCAGGGCTTTTCAACCCGAGCGCTGCTACGAATACGCCCGCGACTGCTTCAATGCCACACGCATGGCCCACGATTACCTGACCCTCTATGAAAGAGTGCTCAACGGCGAACCCCTGCACGCACAACCACCCGTGCTGGTTGAAAAGCCGGATGCGAAGTTTTTACCGATGGAAGCTTGATAACACACCATGAACCATCCGGATTCCCCGCTGTTTCAATAACTTTGCCACCCCGAATTTGCCATAAGGCTTCATTTTGTCACTCAACAATTTCTTTACAGCAATGTACCCGATAGCATTAGTTACCCCCATGGCGCAGGATCTGACCAACTACGGCTTTGAATCGCTCAGTACGCCCGCCGAAGTGGAGCAAGTGTTGGAAAACCAGCAAGGCACCACGCTCCTCGTGGTCAACAGTGTTTGCGGCTGCGCGGCGGCCAATGCCCGCCCCGGCGCAAAAATTTCCCTGGCACAGTCGGAAAAACGCCCGGATCGCCTGGTCACCGTTTTTGCCGGAGTGGATGCCGAGGCCACGGCCAGGGCCCGCGAATACCTGGCCCCTTACCCACCCTCTTCGCCGAGTATCGCCCTGTTCAAAGACGGCAAACTCGTACATTTCCTGGAGCGCCGCCACATCGAAGGTCGCTCGGCGGATATTATTGCCGCAAATCTGAAGATGGCGTACGAGACGTATTGCTGATCGGCGCAAACCTCGCGGTAAAATGCCGCAAAAAAGGCGGTTCGGACGTAATCCGGTAGCCTTTCGTTTGCTCGCGACGCCGCAGGATTTCATCAAATACCTCGATGACGTAATCTATATGACTTTGCGTGTACACCCGCCGGGGCAGGGCAAGACGCACCAACTCCTGGGGAGCCGGCACGAAGTTGCCGTTGGCGTCGTATTTTCCGAACATCACCGAGCCGACTTCCACGGAGCGGATACCGCCCACCTGGTATAATTCGCACACCAGGGCCTGGCCGGGGAATTCGTGTGGCGGAATGTGTGGATACAGCCGGCGCGCATCCACGTACACGGCATGACCGCCAATAGGAAAGATTACCGGTACGCCCTTTTGCCGGATATTTTCGCCCAGATAGGCCGTGCTGCGGATACGGTAATGCAGGTAATCGGCCTCGAAAACTTCTTCCAGGCCCACCGCGATCGCTTCCATGTCGCGTCCGGAGAGGCCGCCATAAGTAACAAACCCCTCCGTAATGATCAACAAATTGGTACAGGCGTCAGAAATGGCTTTGTCGCGCAGAGCCAGGAAGCCGCCCATATTTACCAGGGCGTCTTTTTTGGCGCTCATCACCGCCGCATCGGATAAGGCAAACATTTCCTGTGCGATTTCCCGGTATGAGAGGTGTTCGTATTCTGCTTCCCTGTGCCGGATAAACCAGGCGTTTTCGGCCACCCGGCAACAATCGAGCACCAGCGGGATATGGTATTGTTTGCAGATGCCAGATACCTCGCGGGCATTGGCCATACTCACGGGCTGGCCACCGCCGCTGTTGTTGGTGACCGTCAGGATAACGGCCGCAACGTTGGACGCGCCCACTTCGCCGATTTTTTGCTTTAGCGCCGCCGTGTCGAGATTACCTTTGAACGGCAGATCCGAGTCGTAATCCCTGGCTTCGGGACATGGCAGGTCGATGGCCGTGCCACCCGCAAACTCGATGTTGGCCCGGGTGGTGTCGAAATGGGTATTGCTGAAAAAATACTTGCCTTTTCCGCCCAGGTAACCATAAAGAATGCGTTCGGCAGCACGCCCCTGGTGGGTGGGCAGGATGTGCGGCATGCCGGTCAGGTCGTTCACTTCTTCGTAAAAACGTTCCCAACTCTTCGCCCCGGCATAAGACTCGTCGCCAAGCATCATGGCCGCCCATTGGCGGTTGCTCATGGCCGAGGTACCGGAGTCGGTCAGCAGGTCGATCAACACTTTATCTGACGGTAAAAGGAAGGGATTGTAGTGGGCTTCCTGTAAAAAGTACGCTCGTTCATCCGGTGTCGTGATCCGGATCGGTTCCACCGACTTGATGCGGAACGGTTCGATGATCGTTTTAAAATCCATGCAGCAAAATTCCGACAGCGATTTCTTCCATTTGAATAAAAAACTCAATGGTTAAAGTGACGGAAATCATTGCTTTTCTCCTCCCTGGGGCTGCAACTTTATTCCCCCCGTTATTGGGGGCAAATTATCCTAAACCGATCTTCGATGAGCACCCTCCACACACATGTCGATGCCTGGATTCGCATGGACGCCCCGGTTATCCGGGGGCGCCCCTTTCCTTACGGCGAATTCTCCTGTACGCCTCTTACACCCGGTGGCCCCGAAAATGACAATGACCCAGTCGGGTTCATTCTCAGCCGCGGCAATGAAGTAACGTGGGTTGACCCGCAAACCGCCGGTGGAAAATCCCGGCTATGGGACAGCCTGGTGGAAGAGATGCGCCATTGGCAACCCGCTGATAAAACCAATTATCAGGACCTGCCGCCGGAGTGCTGGTACGGATAATGAGGTTTAACGGGTTTCGGGTTAGCGGGTTTCGTAACCCG
>CALEYM010000517.1 GCA_937926185.1 uncultured Bacteroidota bacterium
AAATGTTCAATGACCAATGACCAATGTTCAATGACCAATGTTCAATGGCCACTCCTCCTCAGGGCACCCGCTGCACGACCACCCGTTTGCTCACGCTGCCTTGTTCGGTTTGAAGCCGTACCATATACACCCCGGAGCCGAGCCAGGAGCCTGTATCGGAACGTCCGTTCCACACCAGCGTGTTCATGCCGGCGGTAGCCGATACCGGGCGGCGCACCACTTCCCGCCCCTGCGCATCGCTGATCGTCAGCGTGACTTCCCGGGCCGCGGGCAATACAAACCGCAAGGTGGTTTCGCTGCTGAACGGGTTAGGACTGACGTCGAACGACAGCGCCGCCGAAAGGTCTTCTCCCGTGCCCGTCGTTTGCGCTTCGAACGGAACGGGGGCTTCGATGGCGCCCTGGTGCTGGTTGGGCGAGAAATACATCGTTTCCGCCAGATCGCGCACCGTGCCCGTGCCGTCGTCGTACAACTTGAAGCGGATCAGTTCCCCATTCGTATTCGCATACGTGGTCAGGAAAAACAGGTGGGCGTCGATCGGTTCGATGTAAACGGCTTGTGCCGAGCCGCGCACCTCGGCGCCCGCGAAGGCGCCCAGTTCCATGTCGCTCGTGGTGGCATTCACGCCATCTGCGCGCAACATGCCGATCAGTGTGCTGCTGTGTTCGTATTGCGCCGGGTTCACCGTCCAGAAAGCGGCGGGTGGAGGCGCTCCCGAATCGCCCCGCTCCTGCACCGCGCCTCCACGCAGCGGACTGGGCGCCGGCGGGTAGGTCAGTATACCGGGCAGGGTGAGCCTGATCTGGTAACCGTTGGGCGGCGACATGTATTTCAAGCTGCCCACCCAGCCGTACGTCGGGTTGAGATATTGTGCAAAGGCATACTGGCTTTTGACGATGTCGCCGTTTTGCACGGGCAGGCTGGAGAGCGCATCGTTGACAGCCAACGTGTAGTTCGGGAGATACCCGATCCAGTTCCAGCCGCTCACCAGGGGTATGCTTGTCGTAAGCGGGTCGATCGGCAATCCCTGCATAAGCAAGGTATCCGTCAGGTCGGCCCGGTAGATATACATGGTGGTGTTATTCAGCGTCGTCAGGGTACCGAACCAGCCGCCGCTGTACTGGGAGAAGGCTGCCTGACCTTTTATCAGGTCGTTCTGCGGGTGGTCGAGCGACGCCAGCGCGGCGCCCAGGCTGTTGTCGGGGAATGCCAGGTTGAACGACAGCCAGTTCCAGCCGTAGTTGAACGGCACTTCCCGCAATAACAGGCCCGTGGTATGGATCAGCTGCGGGTCTTCGATTTTTCCAATGACATTATCGGGCTGAAAGCTGAAACTTTCCAGCACAGGGCTGTAGCGCTGACATTTGGACGCGTCCCACACATCGATCCTGACGGGCGCCAGCATATCGCTGGGGTCGCCGTACACGTTCAGGTAGGCCAGCCAGGCGTCCACCTGCGGCACGTATTGTACCCGTGCCGCGCCGCGCAGTTCGTCGTCGATGTAGGCCGCCACCATGTCCTCCACGTCGGTCGAAAATTCGCCCTCGATATTGAGCCGGAGCACCATGATCATGGAGTTCTCGTACAAGGCGCCGTTCACCGGCCCGAAAGGCGGGCGGCACACCACGCGCACACCCAGGGGCAATCCCTCGTCGCCGCCCATGAAGAAGGGATTCTGACCCGTCTCGGTATGCAATACCACCGAGTCCGCCCAATGGCCGAATGCCAGCGTAGAATCGGCCGTGAAACTGACCGGCCGTATTTCGTTGGGCGCCAGGGTACCCTGGTTGGGCGTCACGTGCACCCAATCGGGCACATTCAGTATCTTGAACGGCACGGGGTAGCCGCCGCGGTTATGGATGTTGGCCGACACCGTTTTGGTCTCGTCCTCGTATTTCGTGAGGCCCAGGCTGTCGGTCAGCCAGGCCAGTTCGTTGCGGTCGACGTAGAATTCCCACTTGAAATACGGGCTGTTGTTGCCTGTTTTGTCCTCAATGTCGTGCAACTCGGCGCGCAGGATGACGTTTTCGAGAAATTCATTTTGAGTGCCCTCCGGCTCCAAAACGATCTTGTTTTCATAACAGGAGATATTTACGTTGATCAGTTTGCCGGTAGTGGTATTGTACAGGCCCACATTGTTGGCATTGAAAATATCCGCCTCGATCAGCTTGTTGCAGTTGACCGGTTTGTTGAACGTGAAGGAGATTTCATCCCCCACGTTGTACACCCCGTCGCTGGGCTCCGGCAATCCCACCAGCGCAGGCGGCTGGCGCTCTATGCGGCCCGTGATCACGTGTGAAATGCCGGGATTGTCCGTTGGGGCCCCGTTGCACAGCGCGATCGCCCGTATTTCATAAGAGCCATCGGCCAGTGGCGGCGTACCGCCTGTATCCCAGAAATAGACCTCGAAGGTTTCGCCCAGGTCGGCTTTAGGGATATAATCCGGATTACCGCCGGTGATATTGATCCAGGCGCCGTCGCCGTCGGTAGGGCGGTACTGGAGCCGGACGCCGAGCAGGTCTGCATCCGTTTTGTCATAACCGGAAATGGTGATGGGCAGGATGTCCTCGGTCGCCTGGTTCACCGGGTCCGGTTTGATCACCCAGCCGTTTTGCGGAAAACTGATGTCCACTTCGCTGCACGGCTCTTCAAACTGCACGGTGAGATACACCGCCGAATAGAGGATCGGATCGTTATCAGGGGCGAAGCCCAGCCCGTTGGAGCGGATATCGTGACATTCCGAAAACAGTACCACCTCAAGCCCTTCGTACAGATAGGCCGTTGGGCCCCGTTCCACCGTGACGGTGATGGGCACCTGCTCGCCCCAGGGAATGGCATATAAAATGTTCTGGATAAGCGGCGCGCCATTGACCTTGATAATGGCGCCGTCGGGGTTGCTTTCCGGCCCCGCGGTGAATGCATAGGTATAAGTTTCCCCTGTTTGCGAATTGTTAGTGAGCAGGAATTTAAAGGAGGCAATCCCGTTGGAGGGCACGTTCAGGCGGGTGTTGCCATCCACGGAGATGAGTTTCACCCCTTCGCGCCGCGCCGTGCCTACTTCCCAGGGGCAGGAAGTTTGGCCGGCTTTGATCTCGAACACGGGCGTTTTGAAGATGGGATCGTCTTTCACGTCCATCGTCCAGGTGTCACCGGGGTCGTCGTCTTTAAGGGAATAGCCCACGGTAATGCCTTTTTGGGTAAGTTCGCCGGAGCCTTCTTTTACAGAACCCTCGAATTTACCCCCGATCTTTAGCGCCAGCTTTAATCCAGCACCGGAGGCTGCCTCAAATTCAGTAGCGAATCCCAATAGCCCCTCGAAATTTTTGGTCACATCCGAACTCGCCTCTTGCGTCGTATCGCGCGTTTCAGAATATTCATATTGCACGCCGGCATCCCAGGAAATATTCCGTTTGTATGTTGCCTTGGCTTTTGCCTCGGCGTTCATTTTGATGAAATCCAGCCAACGTTGTTTGGATTTTGAGTTGATACTATCCGGGTCCTGGCCGTCGAGGATCAGACTATCGAGGTAACGGATCACGTTGTTCTCGATGTTCCATTCCGAATATATATAATTGGTGGCAAAGGTGTCGGATTCGAGCGTCGTAACCGAGTTGAGCACGACATTGCAGGTCGTATCGTTGAACCGCAGGTAACGGGAATCCGAAATGATAAAATTGAAAGCCGTACCCACGTATACGTCATTCCCGGCCAATATCGTTTGGCCGCCGTCCAGACTGGTCTTTCCGCCCACCACCAGATCGCCATCGTCCGTTGCGATTCGCTCGGTGGCGGTCAGGCAGTATTCCATCGAAGTATTGGTGGTCTTGATAATTGTGGAAGCGAATTCGCTTGTTACTCCGAACAATGCCTTTCCCTTAATCGAAGTGCTGAACGGAAAGATAACCTCTGCTTCCGGCCCGGCCAGAACATCCAAAGTAAAAAACGGACCGCCGCCGCCGCTGTTTTCGCTGACAATACTGTTGCAGATCGTCTCTCCTTTTTCCAGGTAGGCCGAACTGCCGTCGCCGGGCGGGTCGCGCAGCACGAACATGGGCAACATGGGCGATACGGTCGTAAACTTTTTATCGCCTTTGATGATTCCCGTGATCATGACTCTTCGAATGTAGGTACCTTTTCTGCCGTCCACATCCGCCGTGATCTGCATGATCTGCAGGTAGGGGTTGTCGGGGTTGGGGTTGGCTGCCACGAAATC
>CALEYM010000518.1 GCA_937926185.1 uncultured Bacteroidota bacterium
AGGACGCCCAAAAAATGAAATTCGTACTCGACAAAGAACGGCAGGAAGCCGACCGCAAACGTGTAGAAGCCCAGGGCATCGCCGACTACCAGCGCATCCTGACGGCCTCCCTGACCGATAAGCTCATCCAATACGAACAAATCAAAGTCCAGAAAGAACTGGTTACCTCCCCCAACGCCAAAGTGATTATTATGGGCAACGGGAAAGCTACACCTATCTTGTTCGGACAGTAAAATGCAGATATCCGCCGTTATCATCACCTTCAACGAAGAGCGTAATATTGGTCGCTGCCTCGATTCGCTGACCGGTGTGGCGGACGAAATAGTCGTGGTGGATTCTTTTTCCACCGACCGCACGGAGCAAATCTGCCGGGAAAAAGGCGCCCGTTTTATCCAGCATGCCTTTGCCGGGCATATCGAACAAAAAAACTTCGCGCTGGAACAGGCGCAGTTCCCTCACGTCCTATCGCTCGACGCCGACGAGGCGCTCAGCGATACCTTGCGTCAATCCATACTGGCCGTCAAAACCGAGTGGCGTTGCGATGCTTATTCCATGAACCGCCTGACGAATTACTGCGGCCAGTGGATCCGGCACAGCGGCTGGTACCCCGACCGCAAGGTACGCCTGTTCGACCGGCGCCGGGGACATTGGGGCGGTCTCAACCCGCACGACAAGGTGGAAATGGATGCCGGAACAACCCTGGATTCCCTGTCCGGCGACCTGCTGCATTACAGTTATTATTCTTTGGAAGAACACGACGCCCGGGCGCGAAAATATGCCGTCATTGCGGCGCGCGCCATGCTGGCAAGGGGCAAACGCGGGTCATGGCTGCGGGTAGCCCTGAACCCAACCTTCAAATTCATTCGCAATTACCTGCTCCGGCTGGGCTTTCTCGATGGCCGGGCCGGCCTTATGATCTGCCACATGGCCGCCCTGGAAACGTACTGGAAATACCGTCACCTGATCCAACTGGAAAAAGCGCAAAAGGCGGGGCAACGGCCATAAAAAACGGGGCGTACGCTATGCGCCGCCCCGTTTTTATTACAACAGAATTTTACTTGCCACCGTTAATCGCGATCTGCTTTAATGACATAGCGGAATCCGTCGATAATCCCCTCAATTTCTATGTCGTCGCTGTCGACGTCGATGTCGAGCGTCGTTGTGCCGTCGTTTTTGATCAGTTTGATCTCCTTGTCTTCCACGTCGATCTCATAATCGCCAACGATGCGTTCGCTGGTGCCGTCGGCATAGTTGATCACCCATTCAAAGTCGCCGTGGCTGCCGGAGTAGGCTTCGTATTCCATGGTAAAGGAGGTCACGATCGATTCCATTAATTCCACTCCGTCTTCGGTAAAGGATTTGACTTCCCAATCGCCCACCACTTCTTCCTTGAAGGTCGGTTTTTTGTCTTTTTTACAGCTGGTCATGCCCACTACGGCGATACTCAACATCAGGAGGGCAAACAGGCGGCTTTTCGATACAAGCGTTTTCATCTCGTTTTAAAAATTGTAAGTGAATGATAATGTTTGTGAACGGGATGATTGACCATGTACCGGTGATGGAAGGTTGCAACAATATCAAAAAAATATTTTTAAAACAATTTGGTTTATTTATTTTTGCAGATTAAAATCATAGCACTCCATGCCTAACGATTACGACCGCATTATAAAGGAAAACTTCGAGCCGTTGTTGCCGCACTTGTGTCGGGTACTGCTGGGACTTGACCTCTCCCGAATGGAGCCCATAGAAGCCAAAATCCAGGTAACTACTGAACGCGAGCTGGACCATCTGAAAAAGGTTGTGCATCCCGATCCTGCTCAAGATTACTGCCTCCATTGGGAAATCCAGTCGGACGACGAGGATATGCGGCGACGGAACTTATTGTACTATGCATTGGTTCATCATGCGACCGGCTTACCGCTCAAACAGATCGTCTTGTATGTGGGCGACCAGAAACCTGCCAGGATTTTAAAAAATGTGTTGGAACTGGAAGGACTCAGATTGGAGTTTACGGTTGTCAATATTCGCGAAGTACCGAAAGAGCGTTTTTTGAACTCGGAAGTACCGGAAGAAATCGTGCTTTCCTTACTATGCGATTTTGGGAAAGACCGTCCGGAAGCGGTAGTTCGACTGATTTTGCAAAACCTGCTGAAGATTGTCGGACGGGTGGAGCGTCTCAAGAAATACCAGCGGCAGTTGCAGATTTTGTCCAGACTCCGTAAATTGCAGCCGATTGTATTAAAAGAAATTAGTCTTATGCCGATCAAATTTGATATTGAAACGGATGAACTCTACCTGGAAGGTATCGAAAAAGGGATTGAGAAAGGGATTGAGAAAGGTATCGAAAAAGGGATTGAGAAAGGGATTGAGAAAGGTATTGAGAAAGGTATTGAGAAAGGAGTTAAACAGCACCAACATGAAACCGTAGTGGCCATGTTGCGTGATGGCGTGTTAGCGGAGGAAAAAATTGCCGAATATGCCGGCGTCACCTTCGAATACGTTCTGAAAGTGAAAAAAGAACTCGAATCCGAAGCCAAACACAACAACTGAAATGTCTTTCACTCAAATAATTTCCATCAGCATTATTATTCGCACCGGGCCTTGCACCTGAAGCGCGGCATGCTGTTTTTGGAAAAACAGAAACCCCGGCAGGTGTAAAAACTTGCCGGGGTTTTTGATTGTGGTATTTTTGCGCCTTTGTTTTGACCCCAGGCGCCTCCGATCAAATCAACGCATCAACAAATCAACCTATCAACAGGATATAATGTACCGCGAATTCAAACACCTCAACCTCCCCACCATCGACGCCGAAATCCTCCAGTTTTGGGAAGATGAAAAAATATTCGATCGCTCCGTGGAGCAACGCGACCCAGCCAATTCTTTCGTGTTCTACGAAGGGCCGCCCTCGGCCAACGGCAAACCCGGCATCCACCATGTGATGGCCCGTACGGTGAAGGACATCTTTTGCCGCTACCAGACGCTGAAAGGCCACCGCGTGGAACGCAAGGGCGGCTGGGACACCCACGGCCTGCCCATCGAATTGCAGGTGGAAAAAGAACTCGGCATCACGAAGGAGGATATCGGCAAAAAAATCACGGTGGAAGAATACAATTCCGCCTGCCGTGCCACGGTGATGCGGTACAAAGACCTTTGGGACGACATCACCCGCCGCATGGGTTACTGGGTCGACCTGGACAATCCGTATATCACCTTCGAAAACGACTACATCGAGTCGTGCTGGTGGCTGCTCAAACGCCTGTACGATAAAAAAACGGCCAGTGGTGAGTCCTTTCTCTACAAAGGTTTCACTATACAGCCGTTCAGCCCCGCCGCCGGCACCGGCCTTTCTTCGCACGAACTGAATATGCCCGGCACCTACAAGGAGGTGACGGATATTTCCACGATAGCGATGTTTAAAGTTAAACGCGACCAGCAATCGGCGTTTTTGTTCGACAACACCGACGAAGATGTCCGCATCCTCGCCTGGACGACCACACCCTGGACGCTGCCCTCCAACGTCGCCCTCACCGTGGGGCCCAACATCGGATATGCCAAAGTAAAAACCCTCAATCCGTATACCGGCGCGCCGGTAAGCGTGGTGCTGGCGCAGGACAGGCTATCGGCCTATTTTAATACTGAAGACGAGAACAAACCTTTTGATGAATTCAAGGTTGGCGACAAAAAACTACCCTACCAGGTAGTAAAAACCAATATCAAAGGCTCGCAACTGACCGGCGTCCGTTTCGAACAACTCCTGCCCACCCCCCCCGCCTCTACCCCCGAACTGGAAGCCCGGGCCTTCCGCGTCATCACCGGCGATTTTGTAACCACCGAAGACGGTACGGGGGTGGTACACACGGCGCCCTATTTCGGCGCCGACGACTTCCGGGCCTGCAAGGCGGCCGGGGTACCCTATATCGGACTGCCCAACCCCAAGGCCCCCGACATGCCGTTCCCGCTGGTGGACCGAACCGGACGGTTTGTGGAAGAAGTGCCGCATTTCGGCGGCCGTTTCGTCAAAGAAGAATATTACAGCGCCGAAGACCGCAAACAGTCTGACTTTAAACCCACCGACCTGCTCATCGCCCTGCACCTGAAAGAAACAGGCAAGGCATTCAGGATCGAAAAATACAAACACACCTATCCGCACTGCTGGCGCACCGACAAGCCGGTGCTCTACTACCCGCTCGATTCCTGGTTCATCCGCGCTTCGGCGGCCAAGGAACGTATGGCCGAACTGAACAAAACCATCAACTGGAAACCCGCCAGCACCGGTACCGGGCGTTTTGGCCAGTGGCTTGAAAACCTGCAGGACTGGAATCTCTCCCGCTCGCGCTATTGGGGCGTGCCGCTGCCCATCTGGCGCACGGAAGACGGGGAAGAGGAAAAGTGTATCGGGTCGGTGGAGGAACTGCAAAAAGAAATGGAAAAAGCCAATGGCGCACTTGGTTTGTCGCAACAGGTTCCGGCCGATTTGCACCGGCCTTATATGGATGAAATTGTGCTCGTTTCCCCCTCCGGCAAACCCATGCGCCGTGAACTGGACCTCATCGACGTCTGGTTCGACTCCGGCGCCATGCCCTACGCGCAATGGCACTATCCCTTTGAAAATCAGGAGAAATGGAAACGGAATTACCCAGCCGACTTTATCGCAGAGGGCGTCGACCAAACCCGCGGCTGGTTTTACACCCTGCACGCCATCGGGGTGATGTGTTTCGATTCGGTAGCGTTTAAAAACGTGGTGTCCAACGGCCTGGTGCTCGATAAAAACGCCAACAAAATGTCCAAACGCCTGGGCAACGTGGTCGATCCGTTCGAAACCATCGACACTCATGGCGCCGACGCCACCCGCTGGTATATGATCAGCAACGCCGCCCCATGGGAAAACCTTAAGTTCGACGCGCAGGGCATCGTGGAAAGCCGGAATAAGTTCTTCGGTACGCTGTTCAATACCTACAACTTCTTCGCCCTGTACGCCAACCTCGACGGCTTCAAAATGGACGAGTTCAACGTGATGCCCTATAACCGGCGCACCGAACTCGACCGCTGGATCATTTCCAAACTCTATAGCCTCGTAGCCGAGGTGCGCGAAGCCCTCGACGACTACGAACCGACCCGCGCCTGCCGCGCTATCGAGGATTTTGTGGACGAACACCTGTCCAACTGGTACGTGCGCCTGTCGCGGCGGCGTTTCTGGAAAGGCGAAATGGGCGAGGATAAACTGGCGGCCTACCAAACCCTGTTCGAATGTCTGATGGTGGTCGGCCAGCTGGCGGCTCCCGTGGCCCCCTTCTTTGCCGACTGGCTGTACCGCAACCTGACTGCCCCGATCAAAGACACGGCCAAGGCTAAAAACACCCCGCTGCGTCACGATTCCGTGCACCTGAGCGACCTGGTGCAGCCCGACCCTTCCAAGGTGGACAAGGCACTGGAAAAACGTATGGACTACGCCCAGCGCATTTGCTCGCTGGCGCTCAGCATCCGGAAAAAGGAGCGGCTGCGTGTGCGTTTGCCGTTGCAAAAACTGTTGCTGCCGGTGCTCGACGCTTCGTTCCAGGCCGAAGTAGAGTCCGTAAAAGAACTGATCCTCGCCGAGATCAACGTCAAACAACTGGAATACATCACCGATGCATCCGGTTTGTTGAAAAAATCGGCCAAAGCCAACTTCAAAACCCTCGGCGCCAAACTCGGCAAAGACATGAAAGATATGGCCAACCTGATCGCCGGCTTCGACAACGAACAAATCGGCGCTCTGGAAAAAACCGGTTCGCTAACCCTGGCCGTGAACGGCAACGCCTACAACCTCACACCGGACGATCTGCTGGTGACCACCGAAGACCTGCCGGGCTGGAAAACGGCTTCCGACGGCGCGCTTACCGTGGCCCTCGACGTACATATAACCGACGCGCTGCTCGCCGAAGGCCTGGCCCGCGATCTGGTGAACCGCATCCAGAACATCCGCAAGGAAAAAGACTTCAACGTCACAGACCGCGTAGTGATCACCCTGGAAAAACACCCGGCAGTGTTGCCGGCTGTTACATTGTTCCAGGACTATATCAAAGGCGAAACGCTGGCCACCGACCTGGTGCTGGCAGATAAGATGGACGGGGAAAAGGTGGAACTGAATGACGAGGTGCAGTTGGGGATTGAAGTTTCCCTGAATTGACTTATCTTTGTCATCACTATGGTTACGCAAGATCAAATTGATGAGATCGTTCGTATTTTGACGAAAGAAATCAAGCCGGAGAAAATCATACTTTTCGGATCGTATGCCCTTGGTAAGGCGAACGAAGAGAGTGACTTGGATCTTGCTATCGTTATGGAATCA
>CALEYM010000519.1 GCA_937926185.1 uncultured Bacteroidota bacterium
CGGTAAAGCACCCTGGCATTGGGCATTAATTCATACGTTTTGCGGTTAAAAATGCGACCGCGGATGGTGAATTCGGTAGGTTGAGGCGGTGCAATCCGCATCCTGAAAATGTCGCTGCTGCCATCCCGCCAGGAGGTAAAATACAAGTACCCGGAAGTCATATTGAAGTAAGGCTGGCTTTCGTCGGAGGGAGAATTTATCGGGGCGTCCAACGGCTCTGGCGTACTCCATTTTTTCCAGGTATCATCGAGGCGTTGGCTCATAAAAATATCGTTGCTGCCGCCCAGACTTGGCCAGCGGTTGGAGGCAAAGTATAAGGTTGTATTGTCCTCGGAAAGGAAGGGCGTTGTCTCCCGTTTGTCAGAGTTGATCACGTTGCCAAGGTGTTGCGGGGCGCTCCATTGATTTTCGCCTTCCCGGAAACAGACATACAGATCGAGGTCGCGCGAGTCGTGCCGTACGGCAGACAGTATCAGTATCTGGCCATCGAAACTCATGGTAAGATTTACGTCGGATGTGATCGTATAATATTCTTTGATCTCTACCGGGGTAGGGAAGGTCCACAAGCTGTCGATCCGGCGTATGAGCGAAAAACCCTTGGTCATATCGCCTTTGGGAGAGAATTGATTCAGGCAATAAAAGGCATTTGGATCCGGCGTGATGGTGACGATACTGTTGGGTAGCGCGTTGTTTAGCGGTTCGGGTGGATGGCGGAGCAGCCAAAAGTCGGCGGAATCGCCTTCGGCCACCCAGACATCCTGGTTGAAAGGAGAAGCGGCCGGATCGCGTACCGGCTTTCCGCTCAGTTCGGAATAGATGGTGCGCAGGAGCCGTTCGTATTTTTCTGCCGGGTATTTTTTATACAGATCGACGCTGTCGAGGAAGAGGTAACGGTTAAACTCCGGATATGCCACCCGTGTAAAATACAGGGTATTGCCGTCGCGGCTGGGTACCGGGGTTATTTCGTCGTAGGCCGAATTGATGAATTCGGGTAGTTTTTCAATTTTGAATAAATCGTCCTGGGCAACGAGCGGAAGCGAAAATAAAAGCGGAAAAAGGACTAAAACAAATATACGCATGGGTTGCTGAGTTGATGGCAAAGGTAGCGCTATTGCATTTTGAGACACAAAAAAAGGCTGCTTTCGTATGTAAACGAAGGCAGCCTGCTTTATCGGATGTTTCTGTGGATGAATTTAGTTCAACCGTTCGTAGATGCCGGCAATTCCTTGTCCGCCACCGACACAAGCCGTAACGATGCCGTATTTTTGATTGCGGCGGCGCATTTCGTTGAGCAGTTGAACGGAGAGTTTAGCGCCCGTACAACCCAGCGGATGGCCAAGTGCCACGGCGCCGCCGTTTACATTTACAATATCCGGATTTAGTCCCGCTTCCTGGATGACCGCCAATGCCTGGGCGGCAAAGGCTTCATTCAACTCGATTTGCTCGATTTGATTCAGCGTCAAACCAGCCTGTTTCAACGCCTTGGGAATAGCCTGTACCGGCCCGATACCCATGTAAAGCGGATCGACACCGGCAACCGCGCAGGCAGCCAACCGCGCCACCGGTTGCAAGCCCAGGCTTTTCATCAGTTCTTCCGACATGACCAGCACAAAGGCCGCGCCGTCGGATGTTTGCGATGCATTACCCGCGGTGACCACCCCGCCATTGGCGAAGGCCGGTTTGAGTTTCGACAGCCCATCCAGCGTGGTGTCGCGGCGTACGCCCTCGTCGGTATCCACTATAAAGTCGCGTTCTTTGCGTTTATCGTTTTCCACCCATACTTCCTTTACAGATATGGGTACTATTTCATCGCGGAATTTGCCCGTGTCGATGGCCGCTGCCGCTTTGGCATGCGAACCCAATGAGAATATATCGGCTGCTTCCCGGCTGATGTTGTATTTCTTTGATACGGCTTCGGCAGTCAGGCCCATGCCTACCAAATAATCGGGCGTTTGGGAAGCAATGTTATAATTCGGCGCCAGTTTGTAACCCGTCATCGGGATGAGGCTCATGCTCTCCGCTCCGCCAGCCACGTAACAATGGCCCATGCCGGCGCGAATTTTAGCCACGGCAATGCTGATGGTTTCCAGCCCCGAGGCGCAATACCGGTTTACCGTCATACCCGGCACTTCTCTGCCCAAGGCGCGTACCGCGATAAGCCGCCCGATTTGCAGGCCCTGTTCTCCTTCCGGATTGGCGCAACCGACCATGACGTCGTCGACCATTCCCGGCTCCAGACCTGGCGTATTTTTGATTAAATACTGAATCACTTCGATAGCCAGGTCGTCGGGGCGGGTGCTTTTAAAACCGCCTTTTCCGGCTTTACCAACGGCAGTGCGATACCCGGAAATGATATATGCTTCCATAATTTTGAATGTGGTCAATGTGATGGAATGAGATCAATGTGGTCAATGAGGTCAATGTGGTCAATTGAATTTATAAAAATGTAAATAAATTGTTGTGAATGTTAATTTCTCAACGGTTTTCCGTTTTCCAGCATATACTGAACCCGTTCCAGGGTTTTTTGTTCGCCGCACAAACTGAGAAAAGCCTCCCGTTCCAGGTCGAGCAGGTATTGTTCTGAAACTTGTTGAGGGCTGGTCAGGTCGCCGCCGCATAGTACCCAGGCGATTTTTTGCGCTATTTTGATATCGTGTTCGCTGGCGTAATTGCCCAGTTTTAGCGAGTGTGCCGCGATATACAGGGCGCCGAGGCCGGTACGTCCAAGCACGTAAATATCTTTTCGCGGGATAGGCCGCACGTATTCGTCGCTTAACTCTAATACTTTGGCTTTGGCTTCGGCGATATTACGGGCAGTGTTGTGAATGACGCGGTCTTTACCCGGCAACAGGTAGCCGTAATTATAGGCCTCGTAAGCCGAGGTGGCCACCTGCGCGGTAGCGATGGTTTTAAATTTTTCGATCAGGGTGGGAATTTGCACATCCCCTTCCCGGCTGTAGGCATCGGAGGCGCGTACGGCAAATTCTTTGGTGCCGGCGCCGCCCGGCAGCAGGCCCACCCCTACTTCTACCAGGCCGATATAACTTTCAGCGGCAGCCATAACGGCGTCGCAGTGCATGGCAAATTCGCAGCCGCCCCCGAAAACATATCCCTGTGTGGCCATTACCACCGGAATGGCCGAATAGCGCAGTCGCATGGAGGTTTGCTGGAACAGGTTGACCGCCATATTGAGTTCTTCCCATTCCTGTTGGTACGCCAACATAGCGATCATCATCAGATTGGCCCCCACGGTGAAGTTTTGCGCATTGTTGCCGATAACCAGGCCCTTCCAACCTTCTTCCTCCGCGATCCGCACGCTTTCATTGAGCCCGCGCAGGATGCCTTCGCCGATGGCGTTCATTTTGGAATGGAATTCGAGACACAGCACCCCGTCGCCAATATCGTGCAGGGAAACTTCGCTGTTCTGGTAAACCGGTTTCTGGTCGCGGTAGGCATCGAGCACAATAAAGGCGCTGCCACCCGGAAGCGGTTGGTATGATTGAGAAGCCGGATTATAACAAAGGCGTTTGCCGCCTTCCGATTTATAAAAACTGGTGTGGCCGGCGGCCAGCATTTCTTTTACCCACCCGGCAATTTTTTCGCCCCGTGCTTCGGCCGCTGCTACGCCTTCGGCAACGCCCACGAGGTCCCAGTATTCGAATGGGCCTTTTTCCCAGGCAAAGCCGGCGCGCAGCGCGTCGTCGATGGCATACAGGGTGTCGCTGATTTCCGGCACCCGGTTGGAAGCGTAGGCGAACAAGCCGAGAAAGGATCGTTGCAACAATTCGGCGCCTTTATCCGTGCCTTTGAAAATGGCCTTCATCCGGCGCGGCAGTTCATCGATTTGTTTGAGGGTATCGAGGATAGGCATCTTTTCCTTTTTCGATGGACCGTATTCCAGCGTTTCCAGGTTTAATGCCAGTACAACCGGTCTGCCCTTTTCGTCTTTTTGATCTGTTTTTTGATAAAAACCTTTTCCCGATTTATTGCCGAAAAATTTATTGTCGATCAGGAACTGAAGAAATTTTGGCACTTCAAAAGCGCCGATCTGTTCGTCCTGGGGGCAGTTTTGCCGCATGCCGTTGATGACATGAACGGCAGTGTCCATGCCTACCAGGTCGCCCAGGCGGAAAGTGCCGGTTTTCGGGCGACCAATGGCCGGGCCTGTCAGCGTGTCCACGGTTGCAATGTCCAATCCTGTTTCGGCTGTCAGCTGAAAAATTTTCGCCATGGCATATACGCCTACCCGGTTGGCGATAAAGGCCGGCGTATCTTTACAGAGTACGGTTTGTTTGCCCAGGATAATATCGCCATAGTGAAGGAAAAACGCGGTCACTTCCGGGTCGGTGTCAGGTGTGGGAATAATTTCCAGCAAACGCATGTAGCGCGCCGGGTTGAAGAAGTGGGTACCCAGGAAGTGTTTTTTAAAATCGTCGCTTCGGCCTTCTGTCATGAGGTGGATAGGGATACCGGAAGTATTGGAGCTCACCAGCGAGCCTTTGGCGCGATAGCGGTCAACTTTTTCAAATATCTGCTTTTTGATGTCGAGCCGTTCCACCACCACTTCCAATATCCAGTCGCAATCTGCGATTTTGGGAAAATCATCCTCAAAATTGCCCACAGTAATACGCGAGGCGAATTTGTTGTCGTAAAAAGGCGCCGGTTTGGATTTCAGGGCTGTTTGGAGCGATGTATTGCCGATCTTGTTTCGTGCGGCCGGATTCTTTTCTCCTTCCTTTAAGTCCGGCGGCAAAATATCGAGCATGAGCACCTCCAGCCCGCAGCCGGCGAGGTGTGCGGCGATCCCGGTACCCATAAGGCCGGAACCAAGGACAGCCACTTTTCGGATATGTTTATTCAGCATGATGGTATGAAGTAAAAGAGATGATATTTAGCGAAAGTTCGCTGCGCGAAGGTAAGGGGTTTAACAGCGCATTCCAAACCACTATAAAGGAATTCCGGGTTCAATCTGCTTTTTTACCTATTCGCCAAAAAACAACAAACGAAAGAACAAATTTTAAAGGTATTTGACAGTAAGTTGTATCTACATTTATAACCTTAATATTTAACTGAACCACAACAAGTTTATTTGAAATGAATCCGATGTACAATTCCCGTCTTTTGCGTTTTGCCGGGCTGATGCTGGGCGTGCTCGTATGGCTCGCCAACATAGCCAATCCACCCACCGGAAAAACCGGCGCCCCTTTCGATGGTATCTGCAGCGAATGTCACAGTGGATCCAATCCCGGCGGTTTTGATGGAACCGTAACTATTGACGGTATGCCGGGTACCGTCGAAGCCAATACCACTTATCCACTGGTTATTACCCTGACCCCCACGGCAGGTTCTCCCGTGCGGGGAGGATATCAGCTGGTAGCCGTCGACGGCAATAATGCCAATGCCGGCGACCTGACTACAGCAAACGGGCAATCGGGAACAGAATTTTTTAGCGGACGAGAGTACATAGAACATCGGGGTACGAAAAATTTTACCGGTGGCGGCCCCGCCAGCTGGAATTTTAACTGGAAATCGCCGGTTACAGCCGCGGGCAATACCATCAAGTTTTATTTTATAGGAAACTTTACCAACGGTAACAACAACGATACGGGCGATCACCCCATTGCTGTTTCCGCAACCTATAATTTCAACGGCCCGCCTCCCCTTACCGTTTCTATCACGAATTCGACCAATGTTTCCTGCTTTGGCGGAAATAACGGAAACGCTTCGGCTGAAGCGGACGGTGGCATAGCGCCATACACATACTTTTGGTCGAACGGGCAAAGCGGCCAAAATGCCGTGAACCTGACTGCCGGCACCTACACGGTAACCGTTACCGGCGCCAGCGGATCAGGAACAGCCACGGCGTCGGTCGTTATCACACAACCGCCGATACTGAACGCATCGGCAAGCGTAAGCGGTATTCTGACTTGTATCAACACTTCCGTTACAGCTACAGCCAACGTATCGGGCGGTACACCGCCTTATAATTTTCAATGGTCTAACGGCAACACCGACAATCCAACCCAACTGACTACGCCGGGCACACACACTGTAACGGTAACGGATGATAATGGCTGCACCAGGACCGCGGCTGCGAATGTCGTTAGTAACCTTACCCCCCCTACCGCGGTGGCCGGCCCGCAGGGGATGATTACCTGCACTCAACCGACCGATACGCTGAATGGCACAGGTTCTTCTTCCGGAAACAACTTCTCTTACCTATGGACAGCCTCGGGGGGAGGAAATATCGTATCGGGCGGCACAACGCTCTTCCCAATCGTGAATGCCGCCGGTACCTATACCCTGAGGGTTACCAATTCGGTAAACGGCTGTACATCAACTGCTTCGACAACAGTAAGCAGCAGTATTCAACCGCCTACGGCAAATGCAACAGGCGGGCAGATCACCTGCGTGGATACTTCGGTGATGTTGACCGTCACTACAAATGCATCGCCGGCCACCTTTAGTTGGGTTGGGCCAAATGGTTACAGTTCTGCTCAGCAAAACCCGGTAGTCAACGCGGCAGGAACTTACACTGTGACCGTGACCAACACGGCTGACGGTTGTTCCAACACGGCTACCGCCTCGGTTACGCCCAACAATACCGCCCCTTCTGTGTCGGCTACCGGCGGGTTGCTCACCTGTGTCATTACCTCCGATACCCTTGGCGCAAGCTCGAACGCACAAGGCGCTACTTATGCCTGGTCCGGCCCGAACAACTTTAGTTCAACCCAACAAAATCCCATTACCAACATGGCGGGGACGTATACCGTGGTGGTTACTAATCCCGCCAATGGTTGTACGGGCAGCGCGACGGCATCGATGAACCAGAACATCACGCCGCCGGGCGCATCGGCCACAGGTGAAACCATTACCTGCGCGGATACCATTGCCCAGTTGAACGCTACAACGAATGCAAATTCTGCCGCCTATTCTTGGATCGGGCCTGGCGGATTCGCATCCGATGCACAAAATCCTACCACGGAAACACCAGGGGTTTATACCGTGACCATTCTGGACAATTCAAACGGTTGCACAGCCACGGCCACGGCCACGGTAAACGAAAACACCACGCCGCCCACGGCCAGCGCAACGGTACATGGAAATCTGAATTGTAATACCACTTCGCTTCAACTCAACGGAACGGCATCTTCCCAGGGGGCTAATTTCAGCTACCTGTGGACAACTTCAAACGGTAATATTGTCGGCGGGGAAACCACACTTACGCCCACTGTTGACGACGCGGGACAATACACGCTGAGGGTCACAAATGCAAACAATGGCTGTACCGCAACTACCAGTGTGACCGTAAACCAAAGCCCGGCCGTTGGGGCTGGCATCAACAACGTTGCGAATGTCAGCTGCAACGGCGGCAACAATGGCGCTGCAACGGCTGCCGGTAGCGGCGGCTCAGGTACGTACACATACGCCTGGTCGACCGGTGCGAATACAGCCGCTGTAAACAATTTGCCGGCCGGCGTTTATATGGTGACGGTAGCCGACAGCGAAAACTGCACGGCCACGGCCTCTGTAACGATTACTGAACCTGCACCGCTTGCTACAAATGCTACCGCTACGGGAGAAACAGCGCTCGGCGCCAATGACGGAACTGCAACAGCCGCGCCCAGCGGCGGAACCCCGGCATACAGTTATTTGTGGAGTACGGGTGGAACAACCGCCACTATTACCGGTCTGGCGCCGGGCAGCTACTCGGTGACCGTAACGGATGCCAATAATTGTACAGCCGTCCAAACTGTTACCGTTAATAGTTTCAACTGCGCGCTGACGGCGACGATTTCATTTACCAATGTGACCTGTAATGGCGCCGGCAATGGTACTGCGACCGTGACACTAAGCGGGGCAGCAATGCCGGTAACCTATTTGTGGTCGAACGGAGATACCTCGGCTATGGCCACGAATTTGACTCCGGGTACTTATACAGTTGACATTACAGATGCCAATAATTGTCCCGCAGAATTATCCGTGACGATCAGCCAGCCGCCGCAATTATTGCCCAATGCCTCTTCCACCAATCAAACAGGCGTGGGCCAAAACGACGGAACAGCCACGGCCCAACCCACCGGCGGTACCCCGTCCTATACGTATGCCTGGAGCAACAACGAAACAACTCAAACCATTACCGGGTTGGCTCCAGGCACCTATACGGTCACTGTGACAGATGCCAACGATTGCACTGCCGTTCAAACGGTTACCGTTAATGCCTTCAATTGCACCCTTACCGCGGGTATTTCCGTAGCGCCTGTTTCCTGTTTTGGCGGCAACGACGGACAAGCCACGGCAGTGCCCGCCGGTACTACCCAATCGGTTACATATACCTGGTCGAATGGGGGAAGCACCAATACAATAACCAACCTTGTTGCCGGCATCTATACGGTAACGCTGACGGATGCCGCGGGTTGTGCCGCTATTTCCACGGCAACTATAAATGAGCCTGCACAATTACTGGCGAATGTGACGGGAATAAATCATGTGGAATGTCCGGAAGATAAGGACGGGTCGGTGATCGTGGCGCCTTCCGGCGGCACCCTGCCATATCAAATCACCTGGCCCAATGGTTCCAACGGTCAGAACCTCGGCGTCGGAACCTATACATTCACAGTAACGGATGCAAACGGATGTTCCACTACCCAAACGGTGGAGATTATTTCCAACGACACTATATCGCCGGCCATAACCTGCCCGGCATCCGCGCTGATGGCGTGCCCCGATGTTCCGGTACAATATTCCCTGCCACCGGTATCGGACAACTGCAACCTCAATAATATCCAGCCCGAACTGGTCAGCGGCCTGCCAAGCGGATCCGTTTTCCCCGTGGGCGAAACGGTTCAGATATTCCGGATTACCGATGTTTCCGGAAACAGCGCTACCTGCTCATTTGCCGTGGTGGCCGAACCGCTGCTCAGTATTGAACTGATTGAAAAAGCGCCCGACGTCAACAACGCCGGGGTGGGCAGTATCAATATTTCGGTAAGCGGCGGCGGCGGTATGTATACTTACTCCTGGACAAAAGACGGTCAGCCGTTTGCCAATACGGAAGATCTGACCGGACTCAAAGAGGGTATCTATATCCTGACCGTCACGACAACTGCAGGATGTACAGCGGTATCGGATACGATTCAGATCAACAACACCGTAAACACCGGAGAACCGGTATTACAAGCGACAGTACGGGTGATTCCGAATCCCGCCCGGGACGTACTCCGCTTGAGTATGAATGGCGTACAACCGGCGGCTATTCAGATAATGGATATGCACGGCCGGCTGATCCGGAACCTCGAACCGACAGAGTGGGCCAATGATATTGACGTGTCTTTCTTACCTCAGGGCATGTACAACCTTAGTCTGTTAACAGAGAATGGTCATTGGCACATAGTGAAATGGATTAAAGCAGAATAAAATATCTTTTCATTTCGTTCTACGGGCCCATGCAACTGCCAGGTAAGTTGCATGGGCTTTTTTTGGCATAAAAGTGCAGGTGAGCAGATTTACAGCTGGTTTTTAGTAGCGCGGTGATAGAATTATCTGCATTTTTGTGCCGTCGATGAAAAACTCGTCATGCACAAAATCTACTTTTTCACAAATCCGCCTCAATGGAAGAAAAAAAGAAACGCCCGCGCATCACTAAGCCGGGCCAGGAACTCCCGCTGAAAGAGCGGTCCGCAACGAACGAATCCTACGATGAAAACGATCGGGAGGACAAAGACCAGGAACAAAAACCCTGGCAGGACCGCGAAAAACCGACTGAAGACCAAAAAAAATGGGACAACGATCGTCCTGATAACAACAACGAGCGCAAACCCTGGCAAGACCGCGAGGGCGGTTACGAGCGCAAGCCGTGGCAGAATCGGGAAGGCGGCGGTGGCGGTTACGAGCGCAAACCCTGGCAAGACCGCGAGGGCGGCGGCGAGCGCAAGCCGTGGCAGAATCGGGAAGG
>CALEYM010000520.1 GCA_937926185.1 uncultured Bacteroidota bacterium
ATTTCCAACAAGGAATATCCAATTTCCAAGTTCCGAAACCCGGAACTGATCGGACCTGCCACATTTAGGGGAGGCGCCGGGGAGGCAAGCGACTGGGTATGATGCCAATAAAAATTAACATTCACCTGAAAAAAGCAACCTGACTATATGGATCTCCGCACCACCTACATGGGTCTTCCCCTCTCCTCCCCGATCGTCGTTTCCGCCTGCACCTTGTCGGAGGACGTCAACAATATCCTGCGCATGGAAGACGCAGGCGCCGGCGCCGTCGTGTTGTTTTCGCTGTTCGAGGAACAGATCCAGCGCGAATACCGCCAGTACGAGCGGGCCGTGGCGGCTACCAGCAACGTGTTTGCCGAGGCGGCCGATTATTTCCCCGACCTGGATGAGTTTCACGTCGGCACGGAACAGTATCTCCAGCTCATCCGCCGCGCCAAAGCGCGGGTGGAGATACCCATTATTGCCAGCCTGAACGCCACCACCACCGAGGGCTGGATGGAATACGCCCGGCAGATGGTGGAGGCCGGCGCCGACGGCCTGGAGATCAACGTGTTCTGGATACCGGCCGATCCGCGGCTGGACAGCGCACAGGTAGAACAGCGTTATCTCGACATCATCGCCGCGGTGAAAAGCCACGTGGATGTGCCGGTAGCCATCAAACTGAACCCCTATTTCAGCGCCATGGCCTCGATGGCGCAACGTATGCACAAGGCCGGCGCCGACGCGCTGGTGTTGTTCAACCGCTTCTACCAGCCCGATTTCGACATCGCCAAACTGCAGGTATTGTCCGACCTCCAGTACAGCGCGCCCAACGAGATCCGCCTGCCCCTGCTCTGGATCGCCATCCTGTACGGCCGCGTGCCCGTGTCGCTGGCCGCCACCACCGGCGTGCAGGGCGCCAACGAGGTGATCAAATACCTGCTCGCCGGCGCCGACGTGGCCATGACGGCCTCCTCCCTCTATAAATACGGTATCGAACACCTGCAAACCATCACCGGCGACCTGATGACATGGATGCGGACGATGGGCTTCAAATCCGTCGACGCGTTCAAAGGCGCCATGAGCCAGCAGCACGTGTCGGACCCGACTGCTTATGAGCGGGC
Organism: uncultured Bacteroidota bacterium; assembly: GCA_937926185.1. GTDB lineage: Bacteria > Bacteroidota > Bacteroidia > Chitinophagales > Saprospiraceae > M3007. The sequence continues at coordinate 1,104 of CALEYM010000520.1, forward strand.
GAATTATATCAGGATTTTGGAGGGGGTGAAGGGGTGAAACTTCATTTCCATCACCCCTTCACCACCATGCTCCCGCTCCCCGCATATTTCCCGTCTTTATCCGCCACCCGGAAAAAATACACCCCCTCCGGCAATCCCCGGCATTCGAACAAATACTGCGCTCCGCTCACGCGTGCCTGTCGCAGCACCCGTCCGCGGGCATCGGTAATGGTGATCAGATGCCCGTCGAACAAACCGGCGGCCGGACGCAGCGCGGCCTGTTCCCGCGCAGGGTTGGGTGAAACAAGCACTCCACCGTCGCGTCCAGCGGAAATCGGCGTGTGGGTATTCACGACATAATCATTTCCGACGGTGTGGAGCGTCCGGTTGGTAATGACGGGGTCGTTGAAGTCGAAATAGATCGCGGCTTCGTTGAAAATCTGTGTTCCCAACGGGACATCAGGTTGCTGCGCAACGCGGAAACTGACGAATCCATGCGAGGCCGCTTCGTTCACGTTGCTGTCCGGAAGCAGGATATTATTGAACGTGAAAGAAAGGATGCCGGGGCCGTTCAGGTTCCATATGTAGTCGTGCGATGCGGCGCCGGGCCGCACCGAAGCCGGATCGAGCCAGGGTGAAAGGGTATCCCGGATCACCACGGTAAAAGCCGTGTCGGTGCCCGTGTTCTGGAAGCGAATGAGGTATTCCAGTTCCTGTCCGGGCCGGATACGGTGTTCGGGGCCGAAGCCGGTGGGGAAGCCCTGTTTGTCGTTGGGGTCGTACGAGCCGGTGTTTTGCCGGCATTCCCGGCTGACCGACGGCAACCAGCCGTTTACGTTGAACTGATTGATATAGCCCAGGCTGCTGTCTCCGCCGCAGCCTTCGCTAAAAGCAAGGGCCATAATGGAAAACGGATGACCCGGCTCCTGCTCCGATTCGATGCGCCAGGTATGGCCGTTCGCGGGCAATATCATGGTTTTTACTTCGCCGGGTTCGTACTGTTCCTGCCCGTTCATCAACACCACGTCGTCTTCGATAATGATATATTCGAGCAACTGGGAAATTGCCGTGCCGGAATTGCGCAATTCCAGCAGCACCACGCTGTCCTGACAGCTGGCGCTCGCCTCCAGCTGTGCGCCCGACCAAGCGGGCAAAACAGTACACAGCGTATCCGGCCAGGCGTGCGCGGTAATGCAATGCGTCTGACCGGGTATGGTACTGTCACATTCGACCAGTACGGAAATCCCGAACTGATCGCAATACCCCGGGGCAACCGTACCAAGGTTGAAGCGGTACAGGTCGGGGCCCAGCGTATCGCAGGGCAGGTCGCTGCTCCAAAGGGTCAGGCGGGAGTCGAGTTCGATGTCGATGTAAGCATCCGCGGCTGTTTCGGCGCCCTGATTGCAATAACGTACCATCGCCAGGTTGGAGAAACACCGGCGAAGCCGCGCTACCGTCAGGTCAACCGACAACAACGGACAATCGGAGACCGGGATCGTGGTAAAATCGACGCTGTCGGCGTAATCCGGGTGTTGAATGTCGGCAAAAGGATCGTTGGCGCAGACCTGCCACCAAAGCGTGTTTTCCGGAAATACGTTCACCGAATACGAGCCGCTGTCAATCTCAATATGGTAATATCCGCCGGAATCGGTGACCGAATAGAAGCCGTTTTCACCGAGCGCCTGAACCACCCATGAACCGACGCCTCGCTGCCCGCCCGGCGTGGCGCAATCATCGTCGGCGTCCTGCCGCACATACCCCGACAGTACCCCGTCCCCGGCTTGTTGTATTTCGGAACGAAACATAAAAAACCGGGTGCCGGCGTATAGAAACTGATCAGGTGAGACAAATAGATGCCAGATCAGCCCATCGCTTATCGTATCCAGGGAGGGCAAGGTACGCCAGCTGATGCCATCGTCATCGCTGCGATAAATCTCTTTCGAATCGGCCACAAAAATACGGCCTGCCGCATCGGTGACCAGTCCCGCGGAACCCGGGAAAGATATATTTGAATCTTTGAACGGGGTGCGGCGGGTCAGCCAGCTTGCTCCGTTATCCGGGGAAATAAACAACTTTTTATCGAAGGTAACATAGATGCGGCCATCCTTGCCGATGTGCAGGTTTCCTTGAGAATAATCTCCGCTTTTGGCGAACATAATATTCCAGGAAGCCCCGCCATTATCCGAGTAAAACAAGGTATTGGTCATGACCAAATTAAAATCATCAAATCTAAAAGTCAGCAGGTATATCCTCCCGGAAGGATGAAAGGCCATCGTTAGTATCCAGGTAATCGTATCGGGAAGGTTTAATCCGGCAGTCAACCAGTTTTGGCCCCAATCGGTGGAATAGCTCAATGTCCGGGCATCGAAACTCGTACAATAGATAGCGTGATTCGAAGGATTTACATAGAGATTACCCAAGGTTCCGGCCGGTACGCCGATCGGCTGAAAAGTATTTCCCCGGTCAGGCGAAAGGAACATGCCGTATTTGCCATCCTCGCCTGTGCCCAATACCAAAAAACTGTCGCGCCCCTGTAAAAATGCCATTTTATACGTTCGGCCGCTGCCGAACACGGGCAAGATCGTCCAGGTTTGTCCGCCGTTGTCGGAGCGCATCAGTTGGGGATTGTCGCAAAAAATGGTGTCGGGCGAGAGAAATTGGAAGTGCCTGCCCGCTCTCAAACCATCGGAGGAATAGGTCCAGGTCAGTCCTTCGTCGGTGGAACGGTAAAGCAGCTGGTTGTTGGCCGAGCACATCAGGATACTGCTGTCGGCGGGCGAAAACAGGGGATAAGAAGTACCTGCTCTTCTGAAATTGGTGGGAATATTTTGCCAGGATACGCCGTCGTCTGCCGAAAGATAGTTTCCGAAACGGTTGGCGAAAAAAAGTTTACCGTCATTGACCTCGACCATCAACCCGCCGTCATAATTGCCCGGAAAAGAATCGATCAGGATGGGTTCAAAGGTAATGCCGCCGTCGATGGACCGTTTAAAATCATAATTATGATCCACCGTGAAAATATGCCCTTTTGAGGTCGCCCAGAAGCGCGCTGCCGACAGAGGCACGATCGACCAGTCGACGCCGTTATTCCGGCCACGCAGTTGTATTTTGGCGCAATCCACCCAGATTTCACCGTTGGGATAAATCCAGTAGAAGCCCCTTGCGGTGATGGTGTCGTGGCCGGCTACTTTCTGCCAGTGCTGCGCCTGGTCCGTCGAGCGGTAAACGGTGTGCGAGTCGATGCCGATCAGGCTGCCGTCGCCCAGTTCCGCGAGATGAAAAATACTGTCGCTTTGAAAAAAGGGCGCCCAGGTATCGCCGCGGTCGGTGGAATGATAAAAATACGTCCGGTTGCCGTGCCTGACCCGTTTGTACAGGTTGCCTGCCCTGCCGACAATAGTGGGACGGTAACCGGTGGGGATGGTATCAAAATTCGGGTTTGGGATTCGCTCCCAGCTGTGCCCGTTGTCGAGAGATCTGGTGAGGGAATAATACATGTCGGCGTAAATCGTGCCGTCGGTTGTGAGGGTCATTAATTGGCATCCTCCATAAGCGCCGGGAACTTCCGTCCAACCGGCATTTTGCTGAGCGACTGCGACCGTTGAAAAAATGACCAACCGGAAAAAAATGATGGAAACCAAACTAACGTAGACACCCGGATTACCTTTCATATCTGTATGCTGTTCAAATGAGCAAATCGCCCTTCGGATCAGGCGTTTAAACGACAAGGCAAATGTCGCGGCCCGGATTGACGCCCGGAAATACAAAATTTTTGATTTGTCGAAATAAATTTTTATTATCATTTTGGTTATCAAATATTTGACCTTTTATTTGTCGAAAATTTTATGACAAACGCGCTCGCCGTTCCTGCTGCAAAATGACCGATTCCCTGCTTTTCCGAACCTTATCCCGGCTTTCCGCCAGGGAACGCCATGCCCTTTGCGGTTTTTCCCGCTGCCCTTGTTTCAATCGCCGCGATGAAGTAAGCCGTTTGTGCGACTACCTGGTGGAAAACATCGGCAAACCCGTCCGGAAAGTTTTCGAACCGGAACAGTTGTTCGCCGCGGCCTTTCCCGGCAAGCCTTACGACAACGGCGCTTTGCGACACGCCATGTCGTACCTGCTTGAGGTATTGCGGCAATACCTGGCCTGGGCTGAATGGCAGGCCGCAGAAGGCGAGCAGCAACGTTATCTGATCCGCGCGCTGCACCGGCGGAACCTCGACAAACTTTTCAAAAAAGAATGGCAACGCGCCCGGGAAAAAACGGAACAAACGACCGTCCGCGACGCGCGCCATCATTACCAGCGTTATCAACTGTACCAGGAACAACTGGAACAAACCGCCCGCCGCGAACGGGCGACCGGGATCGACCTCCAGCCCTTGGCCGGCGAACTGACCATATTCTACGTGGCCGAGATGCTGCGCCATGCCTGCGCCGCCCTGTCGCACCAGGCCATTGCCGGTCAGGAGTACCGTTTTGGTTTGCTGGATAACATCCTGGAAGCCGTTGAACGGGAAGAGATGCTACACGTACCGGTTATCGCACTGTACTATCACGCCTACCGGATGTTGAAATCCGCCGGGGCGCCCGAACATTTTGAACGGTTGAAAGCCCTGTTGGCGGAGCAGGAATCCGCTTTTTCTCCCGAAGAAATGCGGGGACTATACCTGCTGGCCATAAACGGTTGTATCCGGCGCATGAACACCGGGCAGCGCGAATACATCCGGGAAGCCTTCGAATTGTACAAAGCGGCACTGAAACGCGATTTTTTGAAGGAAAACGGCATGATCTCCGGCTTTACCTATAAAAATATCATCCGCATCGGCGTGGCGCTTGGTGAACATGCCTGGACGGAACAATTTCTCGAACAGTACAAACACGGGCTGCACCCCCGCGAACGCGACAACCTATACCGCTACAACCGCGCCTACCTGTATTTCCAGCAGCAGGACTACGCCCGCGCCATGCCCCTGTTGCAACAGGTGGAGATCGAAGACCCGCTCAACAACCTCGACGCCCGGCGTATGCTGCTGCGCAGCTATTACGAACTGGGCGAATGGGTAGCGCTCGATTCGTTGTTGCAAAGTTTTTCGGCCTACCTGCGCCGGCAGAAAAACCTGGGTTATCACCGGCAGACCAATGAAAATCTGCTGTATTTCACCAGAAAACTACTGGAAACGAACCAGCGGGATCGCCAGGTGCGGGAAAAACTCCGGGCGGAGTTGGAGCAAACCCCCGATGTGGCGGAGCGGGCCTGGCTGCTGGCGCACCTGTAACGCCGTCTGGCAGACGGCGTAAAAAACCTCCCGCTCAACAGCAGCAACCCCACCCCGAAACACCCGGATATCGCCAACCGGTTTTATAAAAAAATGAGCAAAGCAAAAATCATCGCCGCCTACGAGGCCCTGGCCGACAACTACAACCGCCTCATCGAACACAAACCCCACAATGCCTATTACGACCGCCCCAACACCCTCGCGTTAATGCCCGACGTACAGGGGAAATCAATACTCGACGCGGCCTGCGGGCCGGGGAAATACGCGGAAATACTACTCGCACAGGGCGCAACCGTCACCGGCTTCGACATCAGCCCCCGCATGATCGAACTGGCCAAAGAACGGAACGGCGATGCCGGCGCCTTCTTCGTGCACGACCTGGCGCAGCCGCTCGATATGCTCGCCCCCGAATCGTTCGACGTGGTACTCTGCGCCCTGGCCATGCACTACGTGGAAGACTGGGGCCCCACCATCCGGGAGTTTCACCGGGTGCTGAAACCCACCGGCTGTCTCGTGCTCTCCATCGATCACCCTTTTTTCGAATACAATTTCTTCCGCTCAAGCCGGTATTTCGACACAGAGGCCGTACAATGCACCTGGAAAGGCTTCGGCCAACCCGTGGAAGTGCACAGCTACCGCCGGCCCCTGCACGCCTGCATCGCCCCCCTGACCGAAAACGGATTCTGGATCGACCGGCTGGTGGAGCCCAAACCCACCCCGGAATTCGAACAATACGATGCCCGGCATTTTAAGGAACTGAATGAATTTCCGTCGTTTATGTGTATCCGGGCGGTGCGGAAAAGGGGATTATGAAAAATCGCCGGAAAGGCTTTACTTTGTGGAAAACAAGCAGTTGATATGAATCGTTTAGCAGATATTGTTACCATCTCCCCTGAAATACAAAGCGGCGCTCCTGTATTTGCAAAGACTCGTGTGCCGGTGAAGATACTCTTTGACTATTTGAAAAATGGAGATACCATTGGAGAGTTTCTAAACGACTATCCTTCTGTCAAACGTGAGCAAGTCATTCAGTTGATCGAATTACTGGAAGAACATTATAGCCTTACCGCCAATGAAGAAAGTATTACTTGATGAAAACCTTCTTCGCCCGCTGGCCAGATTATTATGTTCAGATGAAATAGATGTGGTTTCAGTCCATGACATGGGCTGGGCGGAACAAAAAAACGGTGAACTAATTCGGTCCATGACTCTTGAAGGCTTCGCGTATTTGCTTACTGCCGACAAGAATCTGCAAAACCAACAAAATTTAAGACAATACCCAATCAAACTTGTCGTACTGAGGACATTCGATAACCGCTTCAAAACATTATCACCTTTTGCGGATATGATCCGCCAGGAAATCCTTCGTATGGACGATACCATTCAAATTCTGGAAATTGATCTTCGCAATTTGTAAGTAATCCAAAGGCCCATACCATCTCGCTTCTCCCCGGGTTATTTATAAGGCTCGCACATGAAACACCTTACGCTCCTTTTCCTGCTCATCCCTCTCCTGTTCTCCTGCGCCGTAAAGCCCAAAAACGCCGCTCAGCATAGCCTTTTTAACGGAAAAGACCTCGCCGGCTGGCATGCCGACGTGCCGGACATGGATAAGGATAACACCGTATCATCGCCCTTTATCGTGCGAAACGGCTTGCTGGTGAGCCTGGGCAAACCCGGCGGGCACCTGATCACCGACGCCGTCTACGAAAACTACCGCCTCGAAGTGGAGTACCGCTTCGCCGGCGTACCCGGCAACTGCGGCGTGCTGGTACATGCGTCCACCCCGAGGGCTCTGTACGGCATGTTCCCCAAATCCATAGAAGTGCAGATGATGCACGAAAATGCCGGCGACTTCTGGTGTATCGTGGAGGACATCAAGGCGCCCAATATGGAAAAAAGGCGCGGCCCCCGGGAAAAATGGGGCATCACGGAAGGGAAAGAACGGCGTATCCTCAACCTGACCGACGGCGCCGAAAACCCGGCCGGCGAGTGGAATGCCATGGTCATTGAATGTCTGGGCAATGCCATAAAAGTGTGGGTCAACGGCGTCCTCGTCAATCACGGCACCAACGCCACCGCCTCCAAAGGCCAGATCGCCGTGCAGGCCGAAGGCTCGGAAGTGGAATTCCGGAAAATAACCCTGACGCCGGTTTCGGCATTCAGCCGTTGAGTGCGTTGCCATTCGTCTAAAAAAAACCATCTCCCGGATATTTTCCCCCAGCCCCTTGACCCGGCAGCGTTTTTCGTTTACTTTTACCGCCGTAGTCTTTAAATCCTTATGATCCGTACTTCCGCCGACCAAATGTAAGGCCTCCCACACCCCTCCTCCATCAGTGCTTGTGACTGGGGGAGGGGTGTGGCGTTTGGGGGGTGGCGGATTATAGGCATTGGGCTATGGAAAACTATTTTCTTTATATTCTCCGTCGAGCCAGTTGAGCGCAAGTTCATCTGCAACTAAAAAAGAAATAAAACAATTCATTTAGCCCTAAAAAGTGAAATCATGGAACGTCAATTTTCAAAACTTACGAACACAAATATTCGCCAAAATACAGAACCTTTTTTTTCGGACAAAAAAGAAGAGCCATTCTTTAAACCTGCGAATAACAAAATTAATCCCAATATTTATGGGGCTAAAGAAAGAGACAGAGGTTGGTTAGGAAGACAACAGGATCAAGGCAAGTTTTATACTGGAAATAGCGATAATGCAAGAATAGCGCATGAAGAGAATAATAATTGGTTAAATGGCAAAGAGTTAATTTATATTGTTGATGCAGGAAATATAGACCCTGCGATCGGAATTGGCGCTTATTGGTTTGTAGATACAACCAAAGGTGACGGCCTGCAAACAATTACCCCAAAACGTGTATTCCTAGAAGAACCGTTTTTACATGAAGAGAAAATCATGAAATTCAAGCCTTCGAAAGAAAGTAAGAAACCAGAGAAGGCCATTAAAAAGGTAGATATATCTAAAAAGAAAGAAGTATTTAATCCTATAATTAATAATAAACCCAAACCGAAAATCTCTGAATTAACCTTAGACGTGCCATTTATCGCCAGGAGAACAAAATTTTTAGGAGACCCTTCAAAAAACCTTAATGCGATTTTGGAAAAACTATTAGATAATCCAAGAAACTTTGTTAGGCTTAGCCCAAATACAGAGTTCTCAAAAGGAGAAGACTTTTTTGATTTTTGGGGATTGACAGGTGATGTTGATACTTCGGATGAATTGGTTATTGGGAGAGGTGAGACAATTAGAAAATGGTTTTTGGATAGAGGGGTTGCATCAAGCCAAATTATAATTGATACTTCAAATAGTTTTAATAAACCATTGTTTTTATTGATTTTTATATGTGGATTTCAACAAACACTGCCGGTAATAACCGGCAGTGTTTGTCCGTCTGGCTTTATAAACCTTCGAAACCATCATCCAGCAACAGGTCGGGCTGACCCGGGCCCAGCACATCAATGCTGATGCTGGCCTGCGGTGCGCCATTACCCAGGGAGATGCTCATCGGGCGAACCACGGGCTCGGCACCGGCAGCCACAAAGCTGAAGGTATATCCCGTGCCCCAGGCGATGTTATTGCCGCCCACCA
>CALEYM010000521.1 GCA_937926185.1 uncultured Bacteroidota bacterium
ACAATTACGTGAACAACCTCGACCTGAATGAAGACGTCGAGATCGACTACATCCGGGTAATCGACAACATGGATGGCAACTCCCACGCCATCGTTTTACAGGTACCCGTCAGCGAAACGGAATCGCAGGACATCGCCGTGATTGAAATTGAAAAAAAAGGCGATGAAGAAGCCATCCTGCAAATCATAGGCGACGAAGCCATCTATGGCGAACAGATCATTGTTGAGCCTACCGAAGCAGATCAGATAAAACCCAATAAAGGACGCGGCGGCCCGGCCATCGACTTTCGCCCCGACGTTATTGTAGTCAATGTCTGGCTGTGGCCGGGTGTCCGGCACATTTACGGGCCCCGGTACACCCTTTGGGTTTCTCCCTGGCGCTGGCGGTACTACCCGTCATGGTGGCGCCCCTGGCGTCCGCATCCCTGGCGTTATCGCTACGTGCGCGTGGCGCCGTACCGCCGGCACTGCACCGTGGTGACCACCCACCGCGTGGTGCACGCCCACGGCGTGTATGCGCCCCGGCGTACCAGTTCAACCGTGGTGCATAGCCGGACCACCACCGCGGTAGCAGCCCGCGGCAAACACGGAACCACCGTTGTGGGTAAAAAAACCACCACCTCCACCACGGTTAAAGGGCGGAACGGGCGAAGTGTTACCAAAGAAAAAACAACTACCAAAGCTGCCCGTCAGGGCCGAAACGGAAACGTTTCCGGCAAAAAGACAACAACTAAAACGACGACCCGGCGAAAGGGGAGGCAGTAGGCAGTGAGCGTTATACCGGCGTCCGGTATTTAGTTACCCGCTTGTTAGGGATATCCCCTACATTTCGGGCAATTAAATACCGGACACTTTTACTTTTGGAGCATCCAGAACCCGTGCGCATACTCCTGCTCGATAACTACGATTCCTTTACGTATAACCTGTACGACTACCTCTTGCAGACGGGCGCCGATTGTGTGGTGTTGCGCAATGACGCATTAACTTTGCAGGAATTTGAGCGTCTGAATGTCGAAGCCGCGGTATTTTCGCCCGGCCCCAGGCGACCCGCCGATGCCGGCGTGATGCTTCAACTGATCGGCGCCTGGCGCCAGGGCATGCCGATGCTTGGAATCTGCCTGGGGCATCAGGCCCTGGGTGAATTTTTCGGCGCCCGGCTGGTAAAGGCCCGGATTCCGGTACACGGCAAAACTACGCCGGTATTGCACAACGGGCATCCCCTGTTTGAAGGAGTGCCATCGCCGTTTTTGGTCATGCGCTACCACTCACTGGTGCTGGAATCGCTGGACGGCACACCGCTCGAAAACATTGCCCAAACGGATGAAGGCGAAATCATGGCCCTGGCACACCGCTCGCTGCCCTTAACAGGCGTGCAATTCCACCCCGAATCCATCTTAACGGAATACGGACTTCAAATCCTGAAAAACTGGCTGAATATCGCTAAAACGGGTATTCGTTGATTTGGACGAGCCACTCAAGTCAAAAAATAAACCTGAAACTAACGTGTCATGCAAACAAAACCCTGGCTCACAGCCTATTTACTCGTAGCGCTGCTCGAGATCGGCGCCGAAGTTTCCGCCACAGAGTGGTTGATTTGGTGTACCAAACCCTTGCTTATGCCTTTGCTTTTTGTGTGGCTGTATCAGGAAGCAAAGGGCCGGCAGCGTTTTTTGTCACAGACCATCCGGGCAGGTCTGCTCTTTGCCTGGTTGGGCGACATGTTGCTGATGTTTTCCGGCAGCCGGTACGGGCAACTTTTTTTTCTGCTGGGTCTGGGCGCTTTCCTTTGTACTCATCTTTGCTACATGGGCGGATTTTTCAGAGAAACCAATCTGCGAAATGGCCTACTTCGAAAGCAGCCCCTCCTCGTTGTGCCTTTCGTCCTGTTTTTAATCGTTTTTTTTAACTGGCTTTGGCCCGGCATCCCCGACGGGATGAAACTGCCGGTTGCGGCGTACGGAATAGCCATTTCCGTGATGGCGCTCTCCGTGGTCAACGGGCGCAACCGGTATGCGGGCCCTGTTTTTACCCAATTGCTCGCCGGGGCTTTGTTGTTTATGTTTTCGGATTGCCTGATCGCCGCAAATAAATTCGGTCATCCTTTTCCAGGCGCCCGGGTGGCCATTATGACTACTTACATAACGGGGCAGTTGTTGCTGGTGCACGGCGTCATCCGCACCCTGCATTTGTCCACCAAGGAGATGGAGCGGATTTAACGATTTGGGGCGCTTGTAGGCCCGTAAAACTTTTTGGCGAACAGCGCGTCCGTTCACCATTCCCGAATCTTTTTCGGCAGCCCTACCGGCACTGCCGGCGGATTGAGGTAATGCGCCAGGGCGGCTTCGGCTAATTTTTGCCGCAAATCCGGATCGCTCATGGCCCATTGGTGCACGTCGCGGTCCTGTGCGTCGTAAACGGAGAGGATATCTACCCACACGGATTTCAGGTTGGCGCTCTTCCGCGCGGTATCTTCACCGTCGGTGAACAGTTCAATGACCACTTCCGCCTCGCCCACCAGCATCAGGCTGATCTCGTCGCTGTACCGGAAAGCCACGGTTTCATATATGACTTTCCCCTGATTCTGCCCCTGGGTATGCAGATTCTCCGGCATAATGGCGTAAGTTTGCTTTTGGCGATTTGCCCAGGCAAACATATTTCTCTTTTATGGAATATTCAAGTCTAAAGTCCACTTAAAAGATTATTTTTTGCTTTAGCCGGAATAAAGTTTACATAATTAGTTGTATTTCAGGAAAATGCCATCGATAAAACAAGGTGAAAAATTGATGTTGCTGGTAAAGCGCGATGAAAGGAATACGGACGAGATCGCGAAAGCGATGGGTATTGACAAATCGTATCTTCCAAAACTCTATAAACTGGAAAAACTGCCGCCCAAGCCCTTGCGGAAAGCGATGGCGGTTTTCCAGGTAACGGAAAATTATTTCCTTGAAACAGAAGGGCTGCCGCCCTCGGTGGCCGAGCCGGGCCGGGCCTATAAAAATACCGAAACTGAAATGGAGCGCCTGCAGGCGGAAAATGAAAACCTGCGCAATGAAGTAGCCCGGCTCACCCGCATGATCGAACAGGAAAAGGCCTTGAGCGCCGATCTGGCCGAGGCGCTGAAAAACTTGAGCAAACGGCAGTAGGCAGTAGCGGGATTTAGATTTCGGAAATTTTTCAAATTTCCGAAATCTTCGGCTGTTGTGCAAAAAGTCAGTACTATGGATAACTGTTGAAAGT
>CALEYM010000522.1 GCA_937926185.1 uncultured Bacteroidota bacterium
TGAAGCCTCGGGGAAAGTGGAGATCAAAGGCGTCGAGGTGGAGGTGAAATGAAAAAGGTTGGCCACTTAAAAATGAACTCAACTATACAGTTTTCACCATTATTCATTTAGCCATGCAAAAAGAAATTCAATTACAATTCTCCCCCGACGAAGTCAACCTCATCCTGGAAGGCCTGGGCAATCTGCCTTTCGTGAAAGTGTACCAGCTTATTGGAAAAATTCAGGAACAGGCTTCCCACCAAGTGAACGGCGACAACGGCCAGGCCCCCGCACCAGACCGCGCCACCGAACGCCAAACCGCAAAATAACCGTCAGCTCATGAACGGACAACCGCTGTACGGACATTTTATCGGCACGGGCTGGGCCTTCCCGCCGGCTTTTACCGCCGGCGGCGCCGACGTGGCGTTGGCGCGCGACGAGCAGGACATCTTCGAAAGCCTGCAAATCCTGCTTGCCACAAGCACCGGCGAGCGCGTCATGCGCGAAGACTACGGCTGCAACCTGCGCGATTACCTTTTCGAGGAATTAGACCAGCGCCTGCTCAATAACCTGCGCCTGGCCGTGGCCGATTCCATCCGCCTGCACGAAACCCGCATCGAAACGGAGGATATTCGTTTCGACGTGCAGGCCGACTTCCAACAGTCGGTAATTTATATCCGGATCGGCTTCCGCGTGCGTTCGACCAATTCGCGGTATAACATGGTGTATCCGTTTTATCTGACGGAGAGTACGTTGGGGCCGGCGGGGGGAGCGCATGTTTTGCCTGCCCCAAAAACGGCCTCTATCCTCCCGATAAGTACACAGATTACCGTCCCTACGGACGAAGTCCTTCCGCCTGAATATGGGCCGTTTATAAGCTACCGCCACCAGGCTAACGTTATAAACACGGACAACCGGGCGGGGAATTATACCCGTCTGGATCATCCGCGACTGAATGGAAACCCCGACGCTATCCTTTTTGTCAACGCAATCTGGGCTTACGATCCGGCAGATCCGAATACGGGCACTTCTAACCCGAATTCGCTGGAAGTGGACTATCGCGACGGCTATTGGTACATCTGCAACCGGAACCCGGAAAAAAATATGAGCGATGGCGACCCCAATGAATACGGGCACGCTTTTAATGTGTTGATTGCTCCGCAAGGAATACCGAATGCCTTTTTATATACCGGCAGCGCGACGGATACCGGCACGAACATGAACCGGATGTACATCGATAATAATGTTTGTAATGGCAACCCGGATGCTTATCTTATGGTTACCCCGCGAAGCAGCGTGGTATCCGTCCATGAAATCGGTGTCGGATATGAGCCTAACCGGGAACAATGGTTTATTTACAACCAGGTAATCCCGGAGGAAAGCGCTTCGCCCGACCATTTCTTCGCCCCCGGATCGGCCTTCAACATACTGGTATTGCCGGAACCCCGATTGGGAAACATGGAAGCATTCGGCCACCGCGCCACGGGAGAAAATAAACGCCATCTGGGTACCTTTTTTACCCATCCTGACCTGGATGGCAAAAAGAATGCCCTCCTTTTTATCACGCAGGCGTGGCGACCGGATTTAGGCGGGGTTTACAATGACAGCCCGATGATAATTTGGTACGATGCGCCGGGCGAGGACGATGATTACGATTGGGAGGACGGGCATTGGTTCGTTTATAACACCAAAGGGTCTACTCCGCCCGACGCGGTATTCAATGTTTTCGTGCTCAAAGATATTTGACCCATTAATTGACCACATTGACCACAATGCCCACATTTAAAACACATTGACCACATTAAAATTATGGACTACATCCTCCTCGACGGCGACATCGCCCAGTTCCTGCCCAACTTCGGCCCGGCCACCGTGGTGGTTCGCCCGGGTACCCTGCAGGGCAGCGGGCCTTCCAAATGCAACGGCAAACCCGTATGCGTGGAAGGGGATGAAGACCGGTTGCAGGTGCCGGGCTGTATGTACGTCAGCGGGGCCTTCAGCGTACCCGGTACGGGAACCCTTAAAATCGACCGATTAGCCTCCAACCAGGTGGCCCGGCACACCAAAAGCGGGGGGAAAAAGATGCTGCTGAAGGGGGCGACGTTCCAGGCGAAATTCGAGGTGCAAAGCCCGGCTACCGACAGCAACGGCGTGACCGACCCCATGAACCAATACCCCGGCGGAACCGGACAATTCATCACCACTAACACCAAATACAAAGGAACCTGACTATGCCGGACCAGAACTACCAGGACTTCTTCCTCCGCGACGGCGCCGGTCAGCGCGACCGCCTCGCGCCGGCGTTGCTGCCAGAGTACTTCCTTTTGGACGCGCGCGGCACGGCCGACTTGCTGCGCTTTGCCCGCGCTATGGGCTGGCAACTGAAGTACGTCGATTTCCAGAACAGGGAGGCCGGCAACTGGAGCGACTTCCTGGGCCTGGACGCCAACCACCCCGTCAGCGTGGAGGAAATGACGACATTTTTGGAAGACCCCGAACGTTTCTCCGCCGACCCCGAAAAACGCCGCTGGCTCTCGCGCCCACATTTTGCCCTGTTGCTGGTTTTTTTCGATCTCCTGCGCCTCGAACGCGCCGAAGTCAACCGTTTTACCCGTCGTCATCAGGATCACTACTACCGCGAGGTGCTGGGCCTGAAACCCCGGCCGGCGGAGCCCGATATCGTCCACTTACTGCTCGAACCGGCTAAAGGCGTACGGCAACATCTCCTGGAAAAAAATACGCTG
>CALEYM010000523.1 GCA_937926185.1 uncultured Bacteroidota bacterium
TGCTGCGATTATTTGTCGTAACAAAGCAGGAATTGACTTCTAAAACAGCCGCCCTTCGTCAAAGGCGGTCCATTCGGGTGTCTCGTCCTTATAAGCGAAAAGGGGCAATTCCTGGCTTAACCGGATTTTCTCCACCACGCGCGCTTCCAGCACAAATACTTTCAGCACCAGCACATGGTGAAATCCCCAGTTGCTCCGGCCGTCGATAACACGGCGACTGCGACCTTGTCCTGTTTTGATTTCCAGAATTTCCGCCCTGAAAACATCGCTGCCCTGCCGGATATCCAATCGGCAACCCGCCTGGAGCCGTTTGATGCGGGTGCGAATACACGACCACGCACTGATGTCTGCACCCGGCGCCTCCGCCGCCGGTTTGTGCGCTATGCCCTGCCGGATTTTAGCGCGAATACGCTGTTTTTCTTTTTTCCAGCGGGCCTTTTTCGGATAGGGGCCTTTGTTTTGCGCCGTGCCATCCGGCATTTTTTGAAAAATACCGGTCACAGGATGCACAAAGTAATCCGGCGCGAAGGTCTGGAACTTGGTATTCGGACCGCGGATGTTTCCAAATCGCCCCGGTACGACCACTTCGCCGTTTTCGTTGAGCCAGGTCTTGGGCTGTACATAGTGCCAGAGGTGATCGCGGATGTGCATGCCGTGCATGGAGCCAGGGTTGATGATTTTTCCCAGTTCGGAATACACCTGTGTCCAGGGGCGGCCAACCTGTGAGGCCAGCCAGCGCTCCAGGGGCTCGAGGTTATCGGAAAGTCCGGTTTGGCAGTTGAACTTGCCCGACATTCGGATACTTTCGTGTTGCGGAAAAGCATCCAGGCGTTCCAGATGTTGTTTCCGTTTGCGCATGCCGGTTTCCCTGGATTTTTTGTTTCGGCGGCCACCACGGTACCGCCCGCATTCGATGACCTCTTCATGCAGCCGCTTGTCGCGCCGTTTCTGACGATTTATTTTGGAGGGCTTTATCCCGTATTGTTCAAAAGAATTGTCCATGACAATGGCTTTTTTTACCTTGAAAAGAAAAATGGAAGAGCAGATAATCCATTGTTTTCAAGGTACAAGCCATTGAAAAGCAGCGGCTATCTGTTTGGCAATTGATTGCCGGCCGGTGTGGACGTGGTGAGGATTTTCATGTCAGAAAAATGATGTAATGCGGTTAAACAGAACGGGTGGGTGAAAAAGTTCCGTTATTTTTTTCAACGCATCTTTTTTGCGATATACTGCGGGTACCACAAGCATCCGGGGCGACAGCCGCTGCCCGGCCCGGGTTATACCGGAAATGGCGGAGCCAAACTAACCTGGCACAAGTGGGTTTTATTTGGCAGCCTGATAAAAATAAATGCCGTTAGTTTTGTCGCCGAAACAGTACCGTCAACCGCATGATCGTACAATTTTGCCGCCCTAAGCCGCCGCTTTCCCAATACGTGGAGCTGCTTACCTGGTACGCCGGCTTTGAACCGGACTACGCGCATGAACGTATCCTGCCGCAAGGCGTGGTGGAACTTATTATAGACCTGACGGAGCCCCCTAAATTCATCTACGACAACGATTCCCTGGCCATCACGCAAACCTGCCGGAAAGCCTGGATCGCCGGGCTCCGCCACGAGTTCATCACCATCTCCGCCCTGCCGGGCAGCAGCATGATGGTCGTGCGCTTCCGGGAAGGCATGGCTTACCCGCTGCTGCAATTGCCCATCGGTTTGCTCCGGAACCAGGTGTTGCCTGCCGACCTGACACTCGATCCGGATATCTCCCAACTCCGCGAACAGCTGGTGAACGCCCCGACTCCCGGTGAAAAATTTGCTTTTACCCTGGCCTTTCTGAACCGGCGACTCAGCCGGGGTATCGAAATCCACCCAGCCGTGGCCTTCGCCGTGGAAAAAATCCTGGGCGATCCCGCCCAGATCACCGTGGACGCCATTGCCCGGAAAACGGGCTGGTCGCACAAACACCTCGTAGCGCTGTTCGACAAGTTCGTGGGCGTTTCGCCAAAGGAGTTTATGCGTATTTGCCGTTTTCAAAAAGCCATCGCTGCTATCGGAGAGGCCACTTCTATTGACTGGGCAAAAGTAGTTTACGATTGCGGCTACTACGACCAGGCGCATTTTATCAAAGATTTCAAACGGTTTTCAGGCCTGTCGCCGGCGGCTTACCTCTACGAACGGGGCGATGACATGAACTACCTGCCGCGGCGCTGAGGGCGCTGTCGGGGTTGTATCGAGTC
This sequence comes from uncultured Bacteroidota bacterium, assembly GCA_937926185.1. Taxonomy (GTDB): domain Bacteria; phylum Bacteroidota; class Bacteroidia; order Chitinophagales; family Saprospiraceae; genus M3007. Next base: position 2,234 of record CALEYM010000523.1, read on the forward strand.
TGAATCGCGATTACCCGGAGGTAAAATTTTTACAATCCGGCATTTGCAGACTTGCCCATCTTTGCTGCACTCATCCATCCTTCTGTCTATGAAAAACATACTGTTTGCCCTGCTGGTACTGGGATTTTCCAATTGTACGGCCACCAAAAACACTTTAGAAAACTACAAAATCGCCTACAACGTGGCGGAAAACAGCAAGGCGGACGACTACGAGGTGTACGTCATGAATGCCAATGGAACGGACAAAGTCAACATCACCCGCCACCCCGACGTAGCCTGGACGTATTACGCGCACAAAGACAAACTCTACTGGATTTCGGACCGGGATACCTGCCGCCGTTGTTATTACCTCTACGTTTCCGATGCCGCCGGCAAAGGCGTTAAAAAGGTCGCCGGACTTCGGCTTGAGGACTCCTGGATGTCGGCCCGGAATGACGGTCGCGAACTCATCGTAGCCGGCCGGGTGTCAAAGCAGATACGGTATCAATTATTTCTGGTGGATACCGGAACGGGTCAATACCGGCAAATCACTACCGATACCGCGGCCATGTACGCCGATCCCGTTTTTTCGCCCGACGGCAAAAAGATCGTCTATCGCTACAAACACAAACGGCTCGACCGAAACGAAAAAGCCGAACTCTGGATAGCCAACGCCGACGGTACCATGCCCCGGCAGCTGACGCATTATCCCGCCGCCGACACAACCGCCCAATGGCACAGCTACCATGCCGGGCCCCCTCATTGGAACGCGAAACTAAACCTGATCACATACCAGTCGAAGCAAAACGGCAGGTACCGGCTGATGGCCGTGTCGCCCGATGGCAAACAAAACTTCGATCTGTTCGACTTCGGCATGGGCGCCGGCTGGCACGACTGGAGCCCCGACGGACGCTGGCTGGCCGTCGAACTTTTTCCCGACGAAAGCTCTCCCGGCGACATCTATCTTTGGGACTACCAAACTAAAGCCCTCACCCGTCTGACCGATGCGCCCGGCTACGAACAATCGCCTGTTTGGGTGCGTAAATGACGAAATTTTTCAATCACTCAATCACTCAATCACTATGGATCCAGCGGAAATAACCATGATGGAAAACCTTCAAAAAAACACGGGCAAAAGCTTCGATGAATGGAAACGGATTGCCCTCGGCGCCGGTTTTCAAAAACACGGCGAGATGGTCAATTACCTGAAAGAAGCGCACCAACTGGGCCACGGCTATGCCAACTTCATCGTGCACAAGGCGCTGGCCACGGACGCCGGTTCGGCAGATGACAAATCGCGGCTGATTGAAAACCAGTACAAAGGCAAGGAAATCCTGCGACCTTTTTACGACACGCTGATGGCTGAAATCCTGAAAATGGGCGACGACATCGAGGTGGCGCCGAAAAATGCTTCCGTCAGCCTGCGCCGCAAGAGGCAGTTTTGCCTCCTGGAGCCTAAAACCAAAACCCGCCTCGAAGTCGGCCTCAACATGAAAGGTGTGGAACCCGCCGGAAAACTCGAAGGCTGCCCACCGGGGGGCATGTGCTCCCACAAAATACGGGTGGAAAAAGCGGAAGACATCGACGCCGAAGTATTCGACTGGATCCGGAAGGCCTACGGAATGGCAGGGTAATCGTGAGGTGTTCATCTTGGCAATTGTAGCGGTTATTGAGGCGCTTCAGCAGTGAATTTGCCGAAATTTTCAAATACCCCCGGCAGGGTACGATACTTTTATAAACTGTTTTTTTAACAAGTAAAATGTAAAGCTATGTATCGTTATCCACTCATTCTGCTGTTTTTTATCGCCCTTACTGCCTTCCCCCTCCATGCACAGCTTATTTCCCTGCCCGACGGCGGCGTCAACCAAAAAATGTGGGCCGGCCAGCGCGTGGGCGTCACCGACATCGAGATCCGCTGGAACGCCCCCGGCGTAAAAGGCCGCGTGGGCAAAATATGGGGTACCAACGTGGCCTATTACGGCTTCACCGACATCGGTTTCGGTACCGCCAAATCCTCCCCCTGGCGTGCCGGGGCCAACGAATCCACCACGATGGAATTCAGCACCGACGTGACCATTGACGGCAAACCGCTTGCCGCCGGTAAATACGGTTTTTTCATCGCCCTTTACCCCGATTCCTGCACGCTCATTTTTAACCGGAATTCCGCCGGCTGGGGCTCCTATTTTTACAAACCGGAAGAAGATGTACTGCGCGTGACGGTACGCCAGCAAAAAGACCTGCCGCAAAGCCGCGAATGGCTGACCTACACCTTCTCCAACCCCACTGCCCGCTCGGTGGAAATGGCGCTCGAATGGGAGCGCTGGCGCATTCCCTTTACCGTGGCTGTCGATTTGGAAAATACGGCGGTAGCGTCCATTCGCCGGCAGCTCTCCGGTTCTATGGGTTTCGATCCGCCCAGCATGCAGGCAGCAGCCCGCTGGTGCCTGAACAATGATGTCAATCTGGAAGAAGGCCTGCTGTGGGCAGAACGGACCACCGACACCAGGCTGGGCGGCGTACAAACCTTTGCCGCTTTGTCCACCCGTGCCGGTCTGGAGCGCAAACTGGGCAAAACCGCCGAGGCGGATAAATCCATGCAGGCCGCCCTTGAAAAAGCGACCGTTATGGACCTGCACGGCTACGGCCGGCAACTGATCGGTGAAAAGAAATACCAGGAAGCGATGGCGGTTTTTCAGAAAAATTATGAAAAAAACGGCGATACCTGGCCCACCCACGTCGGTCTCATGCGCGGTTATTCCGCCACCGGCGATTTGAAAAAAGCGCTGGAACACGCACAAATTGCCCTAAAACAGGCGCCCGACGATTTAAACCGGAAAAACCTGGAGGGGATTATCAAAACCCTGGGCGAAGGGAAGGCGATTACGCAGTAGAGATCGTATCAACAGGGTTGGTGGGTGAAAAAACAAGCAAGCGCGTACATTTGTGGTAGCGTAACAACTACCTCGGGGTAAGAAACTTGGGCTAATACCCTGTTTGCACAACTCATCTCCCCTGCAGGAATCCAACTGCGCCAGAACGAATGTCCAATCGAGACGCCTACCGCCACTTCTGCCAAACGGCGCCCGGCTTGCCGCTATTCCTGCACGACTGGTATCTCGACGCCGTGTGCGAAGGCGGCGAATGGGATGCCGCCGCGGTGCGCAAGGGCGATGAGGTGGTAGGCGTTTTACCTTATTTTTTAAAACAAAAACTGTTTTGGCGCTATGTAGCCATGCCACCCCTGGCCAGAATGATGGGCCCTTTCCTGCTGCCCGAATACCGCGCCCCGCGCCGGGAAATTCCCCTGCTCAACGACCTGATCGATCAATTGCCCAGGCTGGCTTCCTTCGAGCAGGATTTTAACTACACGGCCACCGATTGGTTGCCATTCTATTGGCGTGGCTACCGTCAAACCACGCGGTATTCTTACGTGCTGCCCTTGATTAAAATGGAGAAGCTGCGCGAAAACCTGGCGCCCGATTACCGGAATAACAAATTGCCCAAAGCGGCCAAACGGGTGAAAGTGCATACGGGCGATGATCTGGAACTGTTCTACCGCGTACACAACGGCAGCTACCGGCGACAGGGCCTGGAAGCGCCCGTCTCTTTCGAGTTTCTGCAACGCCTCGACCAGGCGCTCGCCGCTCGCCGCGCCCGCGAGATATTCTGGGCCTCCGACCAGAAAACCGGGGCCGTACATTCCGTTGCTTACCTGGTTTGGGACAAACAATCGGCCTATTACCTCATGGCCGGCGACGACCCCGCCCTGCGCGCGTCCGGCGCCGGCATTCTGCTCGCCTGGGAAGCTATCCGCTACACAAAGGAAACCCTGGAACTGCCCACCTTCGACTTTTCCGGCAGCATGATTCGTTCCATCGAACGGGTGCGGCGGCAGTTCGGGGCGGTGCAGAAACCGTATTTCCGGGTACAACGGGAATGGTCGGCGCCATGGAAGTTGGGAAAAATGTTGTTGCGATAAAGCCTTCGCCGGGGTAGGGGCAAAAAAAAACCGCGGCACTCGTTTGTGCCGCGGCGGTTTCCCGTATAATCTCATGAAAAGTCTCGAAGTTGGTGGTCAATGTTTTCCGCTTCTTTCCGTTTTACCGCCGTTGTCTTTCATTGACGTTACAAAAGTGCAGGACATCGTGCCGGTAGCAAAGTACAAAAAAATAAACTTGTTGATCTGTTTTTTGCCAATTCTTACGTTTA
>CALEYM010000524.1 GCA_937926185.1 uncultured Bacteroidota bacterium
GGAAACGACAATACACTCGGCGCGCCACTGGTGCTGAAATCCGTCGACGGCGGCGCCAACTGGACCAAAGTGTTTAAAACCGAAAACAACGCAAACATCTCCACCGGCTGGAGCGGACATCAGGGCGATAAAAACTGGGGTTGGGGCGAAACCTGTTTCGGCATCACCGTGGCGCCGAACAACGCTAACAAGGTCATGTTCGGCGATTTCGGTTTTGTACACCTGAGCGCGGACGGTGGCGCCACCTGGAAACAGGCCTATGTCAAAAACAGCGATCAACACCCTCCCGGCGCCCCGACACCGAAGAAAAAAACCTATCACAGTATCGGTCTGGAAAATACCACCTGCTGGCAAATCCACTGGATCGACGCCAATACCCTGATGGGCTGCTTCAGCGATATCGGCGGCATCCGCAGCACCGACGGCGGGCAAAGCTGGGGTTTCAACTATTCCGGGTTCTCGGTCAACTCCGTATATCGTATGGTTAAAACACCAAACGGCAACCTCTACGCCGCGTGCAGCAACGTGCACGACCTGTACCAAAGCACCTACCTCACCGATGCCCGCCTCGACGTAAACGACGGCAATGGAAAAATCGTTTTTTCTACGGATAATGGCCTGAATTGGAGCACTTTAAAATCTTTCGGCCATCCGGTGTTCTGGCTCGCCGCCGACCCGAACAATGCCAACCGGCTGTACGCCTCGGTGGTGCATTTCGGCGGCGTGCAAGGCGCGCAGCAAGGCGGCGTTTACATGACCAACAACCTCAACGACGGCACAAACGCCACCTGGACCAAACTGCCCAACCCGCCGCGCACCGAAGGCCACCCGGCCGGCATTGTCGTGCTCAACGACGGCAAAGCGGTATGCACCTTTTCCGGCAGGCGCACCGGCGCCGGATTTACCGCCAGTTCGGGCGTTTTTATTTACAATCCAGCCAACAACGCCTGGACGGACCTGAGCGACCCGGGCATGCATTACTGGACTAAAGATATTATCATTGACCCGGCAGACCCGGCGCAAAACACCTGGTACGCCGCCGTATTCAGCGGCTGGGGCGGCGCGCCCAACGGCAAAGGCGGGTTGTACCGCACCGCCAACCGGGGCGGCTCCTGGACGAAACTGACGGGCACGCAGTTCGACCGGGTTACCTCCCTCACTTTTCACCCGCAAAAACCGGATCAGGCATACCTGACCACCGAAACCCAGGGACTTTGGGTGAGCAACAATATAAACGCCGCAATTCCGGACTGGCAACCGGTCGGCGCATATCCGTTCCGCCAGCCCGAACGCGTGTATTTCAATCCGTTCAATGCCAATGAAATGTGGGTGTCGAGTTTTGGCAACGGCATGAAAGTGGGGAATTTTTCACCGACGGGAACAGTGGATTTTGCCGCCGGCACAGTGGATATTTCGCTGTCTCCCAATCCGGCTTCCGATGCTGTCAATGTCGCTTTTGATGCCGACAAAACACAGACCATCCGAATTCGGATCACTTCAATGGATGGCAAAGCCCATGCCTGGGAGCGCGCGGTGCAAAAGGGGCGGAATAGTGTGGCTATTCCCTTGTCAGGCTTGGCAGAGGGGGTATATTCGGTAACAGTTTTTATAGATGGAAAAGAGGGCGTTAGTAGATTGGTAGTAACAAGATAGAACCTTTATTCACTCTTCAACGCCTGCACCGGATTTGCCAGCGCCGCCCGTAAGGTTTGCCCGGCCACGGTCAGAAAAGCCACTGTGGCCGCTCCAACGCCGGCAAAAGCGAAAATATACCATTGAATATCGATGCGATAGGCAAAGTCCGCGAGCCATTTGTTCATGGCCCACCAGGCAAGCGGCGTGGCAATGACAAATGATACAAGAACAAGTTTCAGGAAATCTACACTTAACAGTCCTACCACCGACGCCACCGTGGCGCCCAACACCTTTCGCACGCCGATTTCTTTGCGGCGTTGCCGTACGGTAAAATCCACCAAACCGAACAAACCGAAACAGGCCAGCAGGATAGCGACGCCCGCAAAGTCGGCGCTCAGCTGCATCAACCGCGATTCCTGGTCGTAGCCTTCCTGCAGGGCGTCGTTCAGGAAGGCGTACTCAAAAGTTTTTTCCGGGAAAAATTGCTGCCAGGTCTTTTCAATTTCGGCGATCACAGGCCGGGCGTCTTTTGTTTTCAACCGAATGGCAAATGCCGTGAACGCGCCCGGCTGTACGTCCAGCATGACGGGGTTAAGGGCCGTTTGCAACCCGGCGGTATTAAAATTGTTGACCACGCCAATTATTTTGCCTTTTCGTCCGGCCCGCGTCACGTTTTGTCCGATGGCCGCTTCCGGCGTCGCCCAGCCGAGGGTTTTTACGGCCATTTCATTCAAAATATACCCGTTCAGATGGTCGGTGCCGTGGGATTTATCAAAGTCGCGCCCGGCCAGCACTTTCAATTTAAACGTCTCTGCAAAGTCGTAATCAACCGAAATCGTGGCGATGAACACATTGTCTTCCAGCCTTATTTTGTCGGTACTGACCGGAAAAAGCGGCGCATTAAAGCCCGGCATGGACGACGCGAGGGTGACTTCGCCGATGTCAGGATTTTGCAGCAGCCGTTCGTCGAATGCGTTCATGCGCAGGCGCATAGTGGAGTCGCCCGGCGCAAAGGCCGTGTTGATGTTGGGGCTTTTCAGCGGCGCCGAGATGATTTGTCCGGCATCAAAACCCAGCGGCATATTTTGCCAGTAGCGGAGTTGGGCGAGCATAATCAGCGTACCGCACAGCAGGGCAATACTGACTGCAAACTGCAAGGTAATGAGCGATTTGCGCAGCCACTGTCCGGCGCCCTTTCCGCCGATGGGTCCGCTTTTTTGAAAAACCTCTACCGGTTGAAAACGGCTGGCAAAAAGGGCCGGATAAACTCCCGCCAGCAAACCGGTCAGCAGGAAAATACCGGTAAATGAAAGGGTCAGCGGCCAGTCGCGGATCAGATGGAAACTGATAAATTTGTCGTTTTGAGCATTAAACAGCGGGATCAGCACGTGGAGCAGGGCCAGGGCGGGCAAAAATGCGAAAAAACTTAGCAGCATGGTCTCGCTCAAAAATTGCCCGATCAGCGTGGAGCGATTTGCCCCCAGCACTTTCCGCACCGCCACTTCTTTGGTGCGGTCGAGGTAAACGGCTGTCGAAAGGTTGATAAAATTGATGGCGGCAATCAGCAGGATCAGGAAGCCCACGATACCGAATATCCGTAAGTAAGCGGGGTTGGCTGTTGCAGCCACCTCGTCGGTTACCGTGCTTTTCTGGTGAATATCCCGCACCGGGAACAATCTGAATTTCTGTTTTTCGGCAAATTGCGGGTGCCCGAATTTTTTAATAAACCCCGGAAACGCCGCGTTGACGGCATCGGGCGAAGCGCCTTTTTTCAGTACCACGTAGGTGAAGGTGTACGAAGCCAGCCAGTTGTTGGTCATGGCGTTGCGCACGTTGTCGCGCGCCGAAGCGGGCTCTACATCCGGAATATTCCGGAAGGGCAACAACATGTCGAACGCCAGGTGCGACTGACGCGGCAGCCGCCGCACCACGCCGCTGACGGTGAATACCGCTTCGTTGGCTACCCGCAACTGCCGCCCCATGGGATTATCGGCGCCGAACAGCCGAAGCGCCGTTTCATCGTTCAGTACAATGGAGAACGGCGCATCGAGCGCGGTAGCCGGATCGCCTTGCAGGAACTCCAACCCCAGCACTTCCTGAACGGTGCTGTCGGCGAACAACGTATTTTCAATTTCAAACTGCCGGTTATTCAATGGGTCGCGGACGCTGATGCCGCGGGGAAACAGTCGCGCTACCGACTCAACCTGCGGAAAATAGTCGGGCATGGCAGGCGCAATGGGCGCGGGCACCTGGTTGAGGCTGATCGGTTCGTCTGAAAATTCAGCGTGATAATTGATCCGGTACAGGCGGTCGCCCTTCGGGAAAAAGGTGTCGAAGTTCTGCTCGTAACGCAGGTAGGCGAGGATGAGGAAACAACAGGCCATACCCACCGTCATGCCGACGAGGTTGATAAGCGTGTACTTGCCGTTTTTACGGAGATTGCGGAATGCGAGGGATATGTTCATAACCTGAATACCGTTTAAATAATAGTACAGGGAGCGCAAGTTAAGGCGCCTGTCTGACGGGCTGTGCCAGTTTGTGGCCCAAGTTCCGAATGACTGATTTTAGTGCCCGATCGCCCCTACCGGGCTGTCTACCAGGAGCAGGCCATAAAACACAGATTATTCCTTGCAACTTTGCCGGTGGCCAATTCAACCGCTGCACCTATGCGCCTCATCTGGATCACTCCCGGTTTCGCCGCCGGCGAACACGACACAAACTGCATCCCGCCCCTGCAATTGCTTGCGCGGGAATTGATCCGGCGTGGAGTGGATCTGCGGATTATTGCGTTGGAGTATCCGTATGGGGGAGAGCCGTATTGGTATCCTGATTTGGCAAATCCCGTTGCTGACCCTGAAGGGCGAAACCCCACC
>CALEYM010000525.1 GCA_937926185.1 uncultured Bacteroidota bacterium
TCTTTTTATACCTGAACAATGAAAGATTTTTCAGCGGTTTCCAACGCGCACCCCCAGTATATCGAAACCCTGTACCGCTCCTGGCTCTCCAACCCTGATTCGGTGGAATCGGACTGGAGCCTTTTTTTTAAAGGTTTTGATTTTGCGCTCTCTTCGGCCAATGGCGACGCGGCGGCGGCAACCGGCAGCCCTGGCGTCGCGGTGGATATTCACCGGGAATTCGGCGTGCTTGGCCTGATCCACGGCTACCGCGACCGGGGGCACATGTTATCGACCACCAACCCCATCAAACCGCGCAGAGACCGCAAGCCGAAACTCGACCTGGCCGATTACGGCCTGAGCGAGGCCGACCTCGAGCGGAAATTCGCCGCCGGGTTTGAAATTGGCCTGCCCAACGCGACCCTCCGCGAAATCATGGAGCGCCTGAAAAAACTGTACTGCGGCAACATCGGTTTTGAAAACGCCCATATCCACGACAAGGAACGCCGCCTTTGGCTGCGCCAAAAAGTGGAAGGCCGCAATCTGGCGCCCGACTACGGTTTTCCGCTGGAAAAGAAAAAGCGGATTTTGCAAAAACTGAACGGCGCGGTGGTGTTCGAACAGTTCCTGCACACCAAATTTGTGGGCCAGAAACGTTTCTCGCTCGAAGGCGGCGAAGCGACCATCCCGGCCCTCGACGCGATCATTACCGCGGCTTCCGAAAGCGAAATTCCGGTGCAGGAAATCGTGATCGGCATGGCTCACCGGGGACGCCTGAACGTGCTGGCCAATCTGTTGGGCAAAACTTATGAACAGATCTTCACCGAATTCGAAAGCAAAACAATTCCCGACCTGAGCTTTGGCGACGGCGACGTGAAATATCACCTGGGTTACTCCTCACAGGTAACCACCCTCCACGGCAAGCAGGTGTACCTCAAACTCCTGCCCAACCCCTCCCACCTCGAAGCCGTCGATCCCGTGGTGCTGGGCTTTGCCAGGGCCAAGGCCGACGCGCTCTATCAATCGGAATACGACCACATACTGCCCATCCTGATCCACGGCGACGCGGCGCTGGCCGGGCAGGGTATCGTGTACGAGATCATTCAAATGAGCCAACTGCCGGGCTATTACACCGGCGGCACCATGCACTTCGTGATCAATAATCAGATCGGGTTCACCACCGGCTGGGACGAAGGCCGCTCCAGCACCTATTGCACCTCGGTGGCCGAAGTAGTGCAGGCGCCCGTATTCCACGTGAACGGCGACGACCCCGAAGCCGTGGTTTTTGCCGTGGAACTGGCAGCCGAATACCGCCAGCATTTCAACTCGGACGTGTTTATCGACATGGTCTGCTATCGCAAATACGGCCACAACGAAAGCGACGAACCGCGTTTCACGCAGCCCGATCTTTACGCTGTCATCGCCAATCACCGCAATCCGCGGGAAATTTATACCGACATCCTGGTGCATCGCGGCGACCTGGACCGCGAGCTGGCACAGGAAATGGAAACCGCCTTTCGCGGTGAATTGCAAGCCCGCCTCGACAACGCCCGGCAACAAAAATTGCCCTACGCCTACCAGGAAACGGAACTGGCCTGGAAAAAACTCCGCTTTGCCAGCGACGACGCGGAATTCCAGGAATCGCCCCCGACCGGTTTACCCCGCAAGACGATCGACCAGTTGCTCGACCACCTGCTTCATCTGCCCAAAGACTTTCACCCGCTGCCGCAAATTACCAAACTACTCGAAGGGCAACGCAACCTGGTTCAATCCGGCCAGATCGACTGGGCGCTCGGCGAACTGATGGCTTATGGCTCGCTGTTGCTCGAAGGCAAAGACGTGCGCATGAGCGGACAGGACGTAAAACGCGGCACCTTCAGTCACCGCCACTCCTGCCCCGTGGATGCCCAAAGCTATCACCGGATCAACCGCCTGGACAATATTTCCCCGAAACAGGGTCGTTTCCTCATCTATAACTCCCTGTTGTCCGAATACGCCGTGTTGGGTTTCGAGTACGGCTACGCCTACGCCAACCCGGACGCACTGGTGATCTGGGAAGCCCAGTTTGGCGATTTTGCCAATGGCGCCAGCACGATTGTCGACCAGTTTATTTTCGCCGGCGAATCCAAATGGCGCCGGATGAACGGCATGGTAATGCTGCTGCCGCACGGTTATGAGGGCCAGGGGCCCGAACACTCGTCGGCGCGTCTGGAGCGCTACCTGCAAGGTTGCGCTGCGAATAATGTGACGGTGGCCAACATTACCACTGCCAGCAACTTTTTTCACCTGATCCGCCGGCAACTGGCGCGCCCGTTCCGCAAGCCGCTGATCGTGATGTCGCCCAAATCCACGTTGCGCCCGCCGTACAACCTCGGACAGATCAGCGAACTGGAAGAAGGCGCCCGCTTCCGCGAATTGCTCGACGATACCAAAGTGGAACCTTCCAAAGTGAAAAAACTGCTGGTTTGCAGCGGAAAAGTGTACTATGACCTGCTCAAGCGCCAGGAGGCGGAAAAACGCGCCGATGTGGCGATCGTCCGGCTGGAACAAATTTACCCGTTCCCGAAAACGCAGTTTGAGGCGCTGCTGAAAAAGTATGGCAAAGCCAAACTCGCGTGGGTACAGGAAGAACCGGCGAACATGGGCGCATGGGGATACCTGGCGCTCAACCACGGCGAATACGGCTGGACGCGCGTGAGCCGCCCACCGGCCGCAAGCCCGGCTACCGGTTTCCCCAAAAAGCACGAAAAAGAACAACAGGAGATCGTAGACGCCGCCTTTGGGAAATGATCAGCAATTTTTGAGCAGTTCCCGGACCAGGGCGCTGAGCCTGGGCTCGGCGGCTGCCGCGACGTTTATCACGTCTTCCACGCTGGTTTCTTTGATCACGGCGGGTGGAAAAGCCACGTTGGTGACAAGCGACAACATCAGCACCGGCAGATCAATATGGCGTGCCACCAGTACTTCCGGAACCGACGACATGCCGGTACAATCGCTGCCCAGGCGGCGAAGCATGCCGTATTCTGCCGGCGTTTCAAGGTTGGGGCCTTGTAAAGCAGAATATACCCCTTCGAAGGCCCGGATGCCGAGTTTTTTTGCCGCGGTCAAAATCAGCGCGCGTAAACCGGCGTCATAAGGCGCCGACATGTCCGGGAAGCGGGGGCCAAGACGTTCGTCATTGGGGCCGCGCAAAGGGTTTTCGGGTAATAAATTAATATGGTCGCGTACCACCACGATGTCGCCGCCCCGGAAGTGCGGGTTGACTCCCCCGGAAGCATTTGTGATGATCAGCCGCTCGATTCCCAGCGCCTTGAGTACACGCACGGGGAACGTTACCTGCTGCATCGTCCAGCCTTCGTAATAATGAAGCCGGCCGGCCATGACGACTACGGGATGGCCTTCCAGCCGGCCGAAAACCAGCTTCCCCTGGTGGCTCTGTACCGTACTGACGGCAAAGTGCGGTAATTCGGCGTATGGTATGGCGGCCTCCACGTCTACTTCCGAAGCGAGATTGCCCAGACCTGTGCCAAGAATGATGCCCGTGCGCGGCTGAAACGCCGTGCGTTGCCGGATGACGGCTGTTGTTTCCTGTATTTGTTCGTAAAGCATTGTATAGTATGTAGCAACGGAAATCAATCCACGAGCATGGCCTGGTGGTCCAGTTCCTGTTGTTTAATGCCTTCCGGCAATTCCCTGAATTCATACTGCTGGTTGCGCAACCGGGGTACAAAACCGGCCTCCCGGATCGCCCGCTGGATACCGTCGGCCGTGAACCGGAACCGCGCGCCGGCAGCCGACACAACGTTTTCTTCGATCATGATACTACCGAAATCGTTGGCCCCGGCATGCAGGCAGACCTGGGCCACCTGTTTGCCAACGGTAAGCCACGAAGCCTGAATATTGATCACATTGGGCAACATGATGCGGCTCATGGCGATCATGCGCGCGTATTCGTCGCCCGTGACGGCATTGCGGGCGCGTTTGAGTTTTTTCAGGATGGTATCTTCATCCTGAAAGGGCCAGGGGATAAAAGCGAGAAAGCCCTTGGCGCCGGCGGGTTTTTCCGACTGCACCTGCCGCAGGGCGGCAAAATGTTCCATGCGCTCCAGATTGGTCTCGATGTGGCCGAACATCATGGTGGCCGAGGTAGTGAGGCCGAGCCGGTGGGCTGCGCGCATCACATTCAGCCATTCCTCGCCGCCGCATTTGCCCTTGGAGATCAGCCGGCGCACCCGGTCGCTGAGTATTTCGGCGCCTGCTCCCGGCAGGGAATCGAGTCCGGCCTCGTGCAGCGCCTTGAGTACATCGAAGTGCGACATGCCCTCCAGTTTGCTGATATGCGCCACTTCCGGCGGCCCCAATGCGTGCAGTTTAAGATTGGGATACAACTCCTTCAACTGCCGGAACAAATCAGTGTAGAACTGTAATCCAAGCCCGGGATGGTGCCCGCCTTGCAGCAGCAATTGTTCACCTCCCAGCCGGAAAGTCTCCTCAATTTTCTGCCTGTATTCCTCGATGGTAGTGATGTACGATTCCTCATGCCCGGGCCTGCGGTAAAAATTGCAAAATTTACAATTGGCAATGCAAACGTTGGTTGTGTTCGAGTTGCGGTCGATGATCCAGGTCACCGCCTTGCCAGGCACATGGTGTTGCCGCAGGCGGTTGCCCACGTGCATCAGTTCCGCCGTGGAAGCGTTTTCCAGTAAAAAAACGCCTTCTTCCGGAGAAAGCCATTCGAGGTTCAGGGCGCGATGGAGCAGATCGGCGATGTGCATAACTTTGAAGGTTTCTGGTTAGAGGGTTGGAGGGTTTCTGGTTTGAAACAAAGTTACGAAGAGTTGGTTGGACGGCCGTCGGAACTTTATTGGGTTAAAACAGGTTTAGGCTCCCACAAACCCAATTAATATTGCCTGCATCCGGTATCAGGGCAACCTTCAAACCAGAAACCTTCAAACCAGTAACCTTCAAACCCTATCGATTACCCACAAAACCGACATCTCATGGCCTCGGGAAGTCGGTTTTGTGGGTAATCGTTAGCCTTCTAACCCCTCTAATCAGAAACCTAAATCTTCCGGAATTGCGTTAACGCTAAAAGATGCTATCAAATACAAAAACAGAAACCCGCTGGCAGCGCCTGAGGCGGGTGTTGCGACAAGCCATTAACGGTGAAGAACAGGAATTTACGAGCGGCAGCATCGACCGCGCGATTGCGCTGTTATCCATTCCAATGATCCTGGAAATGGCGATGGAGTCGCTATTTGCCGTGGTGGATGCCTTCTTTGTTGCCAAAATCAGCACCGAGGCAGTGGCTACCGTTGGTCTGACAGAGTCGGTGCTTACCCTGATTTATTCTGTTGCCATTGGATTGAGCGCAGCGGCCACGGCAGTGGTGGCCCGCCGGGTGGGAGAAGGTAACCGGAGGGCAGCCGCGGTGGCCGGCGCGCAAACCATTGTAATTGCCCTGATATTGTCTGCTTTGATCGCCGTTCCGGGGTACTTTTTTGCAAAAGATATTTTGCTGCTTATGGCTAAAGACAGCAGCGTGGCGGAAACAGGCGAGCATTTTACCCGCCTGATGCTGACCGCCAACCTGCCCATCCTGTTGCTTTGGATGCTGAACGGTATTTTTCGCGGCGCCGGTGACGCCGCCACGGCCATGCGCGCCCTATGGATTGCCAATGGCGTGAATATTATCCTGGACCCTTTATTGATATTCGGTTACGGCCCATTCCCGGAAATGGGCCTGCTGGGCGCCGGGGTGGCCACCACCATCGGCCGATCTGCCGGCGTATTGTATCAGTTGTATCACTTGTTCAGCATCGGGAAAATCATCCGGATACACTTGCGGTATCTCAAGCCCCGTTGGGAAATCATCCGACGTTTGCTCACTATCGGATCGGGCAGTACGGGCCAGTACCTGATCGCTTCGGCCAGCTGGATTTTTATGATCTACATCCTGGGGCAAATCAGTAAAGAAGTCACTGCCGGCTATACCATCGCTATCCGGATCATGATTTTTTCACTTCTGCCTTCCTGGGGCATGGCCAACGCGGCAGCGACACTGGTTGGGCAAAACCTGGGCGCCGGCCACCCTGACCGCGCCGAAAAATCGGCCTGGCGGGCCGGATTTTTCAATATGATCTTTATGGCCAGCGTAGGCGTTATTTACCTGACCGGCGCGCCGTTTTTTATCAGTTTGTTCACCGAGGAGCCCGAAACCTTAAATGCGGGGGCGATGGCTCTTCGCATTATGGCAGCCGGATATGTTTTTTACGGCTACGGCATGATCATTTCCCAGGCCATCAATGGCGCCGGCGATACCCGTACCCCCACTATCCTGAATTTTATTTGCTTCTGGCTGATCGAAACGCCTTTGGCCTGGCTGCTGGCGCTTTACCTGGGCTGGGGACAGGCAGGCGTATACTATAGCGTCGTTATTGCCGAATCGGTTTTGGCCGTGGCCGCTATATGGGTCTTCAGAAAGGGCAAATGGAAAACGGTTAAGGTATAACACCTATATTTACCCCGGCTAAATTGCTTTTTACATGAGGCTTTTTGTAACAGGTGTCCTGCTGCTCGTTTCCGGAGCTTGCACGATTCCTTCCAAGTCGGAAACCCGGTACCAAAAACTGGCTGTCGCTTATTGCGAGTGTACCGCCCAACTGGCCATGTTGAACCGGCAGGCGGATACGGCAAATCCGGCCCGGCTCAGCGCCTATTTTCAACAAATGCAGGTCGAGTACGACAAGGCCAGGGAATGTGCCGCCACCATCGTTGCGGAATTTGGCCACCTGAAACCTGCCGAGCTGGATTCATTAAATAACGCGTTGATCAACCGTTGTCCCGCGGTGGCCGATAAACGCGACCTGCTTCAGGAACTGCTGGGAGAATAACCCTAACTTTTCATTTATTCAAACTTCAACCATGGCCGTCATCGCATTGGAAGGGATGAAATTCTACGCCTATCACGGCGTATATGAAGCGGAACAAAAAATTGGCGCCGATTACATTGTGGACGTTTATATCCAGACCGCCGTTACCGCGGCGGCGGCTAAATCGGACAAACTGGAGGCCACGGTGAATTACGAATCCGTTTTCCAGTTGTGCAAACTGGAAATGCAGCAGTCGAAACAATTGATTGAAACCGTACTGGCGGGCATTATCCAGCGCATGAAAAATCAGTTTCCCGGCATGATGGCGCTGAAAGTGCGCGTAAAAAAACTCCACCCCCCCCTGGGAGGCCGGGTAGAAGCGGCCTGGGTGGAAGAGGAAGAAGTATACATGCAAACCTGCCCGCGCTGCAACAAAGGATTTATCAATTACAGCCCGAACGATTGCTGGGAACGGTTCCCCAACCTGCACCCGGCTACAAAAGAGACGTTACTGAAGCAGTTTGGGGGTAAATGCCTGTGTAGCGATTGCCTGAAGTTTTACGCGGGGTAGTTATTTCCCTTTACAAGCCGTATTTATCCAGCAGAAATACCAGTGCCGCCATACTTGCCGCCCCCAGCTCCAGTTCGCGTTTATTCACCGCGTCGAATACGTCGGTAGCCGCGTGGTGGTACTCGAAGTAGCGCTGCGAGTCGGGGCTGTAGCCGCTGAGCAGGCCTTTCTGCCCTTTCAGCGGGCCGATGTCGGCGCCCGAACCACCCCGGGTGAGGGTCAGGCCATAAGGAGCGAGCAGGGTTTGAAAGTCGGACACTTTTTCAAAAAACCTGCCGATCACCGCATCGTCGGCGTCGAAGGAGAAGCCGCGGGGCGTGAAGCCGCCGGCATCGCTTTCGATGGCGCACAAGTGAAATTCGCCCTTGCGTTCGGCTTCGCGGGCGTATTCGCGGCCGCCGCGCAGACCGTTTTCTTCATTCATAAAAAGTACGCAGCGGATGGTGTGGCGGGGCCGGTAGCCCACGCGCCGGAAGTAGCGCAGCACGTCCATACTCTGTGTGCAGCCGGCGCCGTCGTCGTGCGCGCCGTGGCCAACGTCCCAGCTGTCGAGGTGGCCACTCACCACGATAATGTCGTTGGGTTTTTCAGAGCCGCGTATTTCACCGATAACGTTGTAGGAAAGCACATCCGGCAGTGTGCGGCAGTCGAGTCGCATCGATACGGTGGCCTTGCCTTCGGCGCGGAGCAGTGCGCTGAGTTTTTCAGCATCGTTGGTGCTGATGGCGACTCCTGGTATGAGGGTGTAACTGGAATCGTAACGCATGGCGCCGGTGTGCGGGTAATCGTCGAGCCGGAGATTCATGGAGCGCACGAGTACGCCCACGGCGCCGTATTTGGCAGCCCGCACGGCCCCGCTGGAGCGCTGGTCCACCGCACTGCCGTAGGCTTCGAAAGTGCGGATGCGGGTGGGATCCATCGGGCGGTTGTAAAAAACGATTTTACCGCGGGTGCCGCGCTCGCCGTAGGCGTCCAGCTCTTCCCAGGTTTTTACTTCGATCACTTCGCCGCTGATATTTTTACCGTTGGTGCCCACCGAACCGCCGAGCGCCAGGGCGTTTAGTTTGAATGTGCCGTATTGTTTGGAGCCCGTCACCTGCACTTGTTCGGGGGCGCCGCGCTCCCAGTGCGGTACCATGACCGGTTGGAGCCAAACGGAGTCGAGCCCCGTCGTGTCGAGCACTGCCTTGGTCCAGTTGACCGCTTTTTCGGCGCCGGGGCTGCCGCTCAGGCGGTGTCCGATGCCCAGGCACAGGTCTCGCAGCCAGGGGTAGCAGCGCCCGTCGGTGAGCGCTTGGTCGTAAATTTTGCGGATAAAAGCCGCGTCGGTCTGCTGCCCGGCGTTTTGCGCGGTAAGCCCATTACTAAGTGTAACAAATACTATAAGAAAAGCCAGGGCACAAAATGCGGTTTTCAAATTGCTCCAAATATTTTC
>CALEYM010000526.1 GCA_937926185.1 uncultured Bacteroidota bacterium
TATATTTTGTTGGGTTCTTTTTTTACCTGTTGAAACAAAATAATAATTTTTCATTAATTTTAAAAGAAATTTGCGCGAGCTATAAAACAAGCCGGCTTAACACGCAGGAATGGAATCCAAACCCGACATACCGGAACAACAATGGCTGGCGGCGCTGCGGGCAGGCGATGAAAGGGCGCTCCGGGCCATTTTCGACCGGCATTATCCCCTGTTGCTGACCGATATTTACCGGTTGATCCCCGATGAAGATACCTGTAAAGACCTGGCGCAGGAAGTGCTGGTGGACCTTTGGCGCAAACGCGCCGAACTGGATATTCATACTTCGTTGCGGGCTTATCTGCGACGGGCGGCTGTAAACCGCGCGCTGAATTACATCAAAACCAGCAAAAAGATTGTCCTGGAAGAACCGGAGGAGCGGCACTTTGAAGCCGATGACAGCGCCCGGCAATTGCAAATTAAAGACCGGCAGGAAAACCTTGAACAAGCCCTGGCGGAAGCCATCGAACGCCTGCCGGAAAAATGCCGGCTGGTATTCACGTTGAGCCGTTTTGAAAATTTGTCGCACCGGGCAATTGCTGAAAAACTCGGCATTTCGGTTAAAACCATTGAAAATCAGATCCCTAAAGCCATGCGCCTGCTCAGGGAGGCCTTGTTGAAATACAACGATTTGTCGCCGGCAATCATTTTGGCGCTAATTGGGCAGGTATCGGGATAGGGGGATTGAAGCGCGCGGTTGTCTTTAGAGAAACAAATCACCGGCTTGCGGCGGGCGCCTGTTTTGAGCCGGAAAAACAATATCATGCAAGAAAACGACTACATCTTACTGCTTAACAAAAAGTTCACCGGCGAAATCAATGCCCGGGAATTGCAAATATTGGAAGCGTGGATCGAGGAGTCGCCCCGGCATGCCGAACTGGCAACTCAGTATGCCCAAATCTGGAACCAGGCATCGGTGCGGGAAAAACAGTTTTCCCCCGATATGGATGCTGAATTCCGCGAACTGAAACGCAGAATTGCCCGCCGGGAAGGGAAGCCGGTCAAAACGGTGTCCATTGGCCGGCGCTGGATGCGGATAGCCGCGGCCGCGGCGTTTTTACTGGCTGCCGTGTTAGGGTACCGCGAAGTGGCGCCGGCGCCGGTTGAGATGGTTGTGGTGGAAGCCGGAAATGCAGACAAGCGGGAGCTAAACTTGCCGGATGGCAGCCGCGTTTGGCTGCGCCGGCACGGCATCCTGAAATATCCCGCGGCTTTCAATGGCAAGACGCGGGAAGTAGCATTAACCGGAGAAGCCTACTTCGAAGTGGAGCATCGCCCTGACCAACCTTTCCGGGTTGAATTGCCCGACAATGGTTCGGTGGAGGTGCTGGGTACTGAATTTAACGTAAAATATGGCGCTGACGAATCGGAAGCGGCGGTGCTGGTGCGCAGCGGATCAGTGCGGTTTTCGCCGCGGGGGATGCATAACGGCCCGGTACTGCACGGCGGGGAAAAGGCCATATTCAGGCAGGGATCAGATCAGATCGTCCGCTCCCGCGTGACGTCCTTTAACGAACTGGCCTGGCAATCGGGCAGGCTGGAGTTTGTGCGAGCGCCAATGCGGGAGGTGATCTCCGACCTGGAGCAATATTACGGGGTAAAAATCACGGTGCGCAATACCGCCCTGCTCCAGTGCCTTCACACATCGCCGCTGATGGCCGGCCAGCCGGTTGAAAAAGCCCTGGAAACCTTGGCCACCATTTATCAATTGGACGTCTCTAACCCGACACCCGGGCAATTTATCCTCTCCGGCGGTATCACCTGCCAGTAAAAGTATTGTTGAACCCTATTCTGCGATCAGGTTGCCGGTAGCAGAAGCGGGTATCGTTATTTACCGTACTTTTTCGCGCCGATCGCCTTAACTTGCGGCCATTCACGAAGACGTACATGGCGATCCGCGTTCTGGCAATCTGTTGGTTAGGGTTGGTTTGTTTGGGCAACTCCCTTACAGCTCAAAATCTGCTGTCACAACCCGTTGATTTTGCCTGTTCCTATTGCCTGCCTGCCGATGCCCTGGTTCAATTGAGCCGGCAAACCGGGATCAACATCGTATTCAGCGACCATTTTTTTCAAAATTGCCCGCCGGTCAGCATTTTGGCCCGCCGGAAATCGCTGGCCTCGGTGCTCGACGATATCAGCGCATGCGCCCCGGTTTCATACCGGCTTCAGGAAGGGCAGGTGGTGTTTTTCCGGAAAATCCCCAAATTTACCCTGAGCGGATACGTCAAAGATCAGGAAACCGGCGAACGGCTGATCGGGGCCAGCGTACGGGTAGTTTCGGGTAAAAGTTTGGGCGCTGTAGCCAATGAATTTGGTTTTTTCAGCCTCTTGCTCGACGAAGGGCGGTATAAAATCAACGCTTCCTATATCGGCTACAAATCCGAATCGCGGGAAATCTCCCTGGACCGGGATATTGTCGTTACGCTTAGTCTGCAATCCAACAGCGCGCTGCCGGAAGTGGTGGTCATGGCGCCGGCACAGGATGAGCGCGGCGCCCGGAATCCCGAAAAACGGCAGGAACTGCCCGTTTCCACTATGTTCGGCCTGCCGATGCCCGGCGGGGAAGCCGATCTGATGCGGCTGACCGCGTTGCAGGCGGGTGTGCAAACAGGGGTGGACGGGTTGGGTGGCCTGCACGTGCGAGGCGGCAACGCCGACCAGAACCTGATCCTGCTGGACGACGTGCCGGTATACAATCCCAACCATGCACTGGGCTTGTTTTCAGTGTTTAACCCGTCAACCATCAGCAACGCGCGCCTGTGGAAAGGCGATTTTCCGGCGCGCTATGGCGGCAGGGCTTCTTCCGTGTTGGATATCCGAACCCGTGACGGCCATTTGCGGGAATATCAGTGCGACATTTCCGCGGGCCTGTTTGCGGCTTCCGCCACTTTGGAAGGCCCGATAGTTCGGGACACCAGTTCTTTTCTGGTTAGTGGCAGGGCAACCTACTTCGGCCCCTGGATTGATTTTTTTAGCAAAAGAGAAAACCTGCTGACCTTTTCGGGCGACAATGTCGGCTACCGGTTTTACGACCTGAACCTGAAATGGAATTACATTTTTTCGCCTAAAAGCCGCCTGTATTTTAGCTTTTACCGGGGTGGCGACGTGTTTCAGAATCAGTTCACCCAGCGATTCGACATTCCGGAGGGGCTGATCACCGATCAGTACGGTTTGGGTTCCGAATGGGGCAATTCCATAGCGGCACTGCGCTGGAACTATCTGCTGCGGCCCAATTTATTCACCAATACCACCCTGCGCTTCAGCCGTTTTTTTTACCAAAGCCAATTGACTTCCTTGTCCACCTTTCTCAGCGCTTCCGGCAGGGAGAACCTGTTGGCCAACTTCGGGCAGTTTTATCAAACCCTTATACAGGACTGGTCGGGCAAAACAGATTTCAGCTATTATGCCAATGATCGCCTGACTTTGCGCTGGGGCCTGTCATACACCCTGCACACTTTTCAACCCGGTGCGCTTTCCGTCAATTTTCTGGTGCCCGGGCAGTCGCCGCTGACCGTTGATTCGCTGTCGAAGGTATTGCTGAACAACGAACGGCTGGGCGCCGACGAAGCCGAACTGTACGCCGGCGCCGAATGGCAATTCTGGAAAATCTGGCGCCTGGAAGCAGGGCTGAACCTGTCGGCTTTCCAGATACGCAATACCGGCAACGGGGCCTTGCAGCCCCGTTTGCGCCTTCAGCGTTTTGGCGCGGGCGGCTGGAGCCAGTGGGCGGGCTTTCACCGGACGGCGCAGTTTATACACCAAATAGGCACTTTCAACATCAGCCTGCCTTTCGAGCTATGGGTGCCTTCCACGGCCAAGGTGCCTTCTGAACTCGCCTGGCAGGCCTCTGCCGGTTTGGGCTGGCAGCGCGGCGGCTGGCGTTTTACGGCGGAGGGTTATTATAAACGGTTGCAGCGTGTGCTGACGTTTATTTCTTCCAATTCAGCTTTGTTTGCCGGCGGCGCCGAAGATGCCAGCGGATGGGAAGACCGTATCGCGGTTGGCACAGGCAAAGGTTATGGGGTGGAGCTACTGGTGGAGAAATCGGCAAAACCGTTTACCGTTACTCTGACGTACGCGTTGTCGAAAGCGGAGCGCCATTTCCCGGATATCAACTCCGGGCGGCCCTTCCCCTTTCGTTTCGACCGGCGGCACGACCTGAAAATCATCGTGCAGCAACGGTTTAATTCCTGGCTGGATGCCAATGTGGTCTGGGCTTTTGCTACCGGTAATCCCATTACGCTGGCAGGCGTCAAATATCAGCATCACACGCCCAACGGCGATATCGAACGATCCATTTTTGTGTACACCGACGTGAATGGTTACCGGCTGCCTGCTTATCATCGTTTGGATGTGGCCTTCAATATGCGCTTCAACACGGGCCTGGCCCGCCATGGAATTCAATTTGGCGTGTACAATGCATACAACCGTGCCAATCCGTTTTTTTTATATGTGGATAGTGGCAGCGGAACAAATGCCAGGGCTATACAATATACGCTTTTACCTTTGCTTCCGGCTTTTCGCTATGAAATAAAATTTTAGAATTTTGCATCGTCCACACCTCGTCGCCAAAACCTGAATCCTGCATCCGTAAACATGAAGAATACCGCCCTGTTGTTGATCGCGCTTTGGTTGTCCGGCGTTTGCTGCGTCCGGGAGGTGGAAATCGATCTGCCGGCCCAACCTGTAAAGATCGTTGCGTTGAGCCATTTTACACCCGGTCAGCCCTTTCGGGTGGAAGTATCGTTGAGTCAGGCCCTTACAGATGCCGGTGACCCGACGATCCCCTTCAATGCCGATGTGGCCATTGCGCTGGAAGGGAAATTTTTGGATAAATTATTCCGGGTAACCGGCGATGGGCCCCGCATCTATTGGGAAAGCCGCGACCTGGTTAGCCCGGAGTCGGAATATTTGTTATCGGTACGTATTGGAGGACTTGAGCCGGCGGAAGCCTTGAGTTATGCGCCCGCACCCATTTTGCTGGACCGTGTGCAGATTGACACACCCAACATGCGCTTAATTGAACTGACTGGTGGCAAAGTGGCCATGCGCGTGCCGCTCAAAATATTTGTGGCAAATCTGCCGTTGGAAAAACGCTATTTTGCTTTTAACCTGGCACAGGAAGTGGCTACCTACCCGGTTATAGACGACGAAATCAGACTGGACCTGCCGCCGGATGAGTATACCTACGAATCGACGAAATTTCTGGCCGACGGACGTACGCTGGCGTTGGTGTACGATACCCCGGAAAAGGTGGTACTCGTGAACGAGAATTTTTGGAGCGATGACAAAAATTACCTGGCTTTGGATGCGCTGATCCCGTTTGACCCGGCCGACCAGCGCCCCATTCATCTGTTTGTAGAATGGCGGACCTTGTCGGAAGCATTTTACCGGTATCACCTTTCTGTTGCCAGGCAAGGGAATAATCTGCCATTGAACGACCCCGATGCCCTGTACAACAATGTCGTTGGCGGCTACGGCAATTTTTCAGGTTATTCGGTTGATATGGACACGATTTCCCTACCTTATCCTTTTTAATGGACTTTTTTTGATAAATATTTACACATACAATGTAAACTCTGTCGGGGTATGCCTTCCCGGCGAAGATTAATTGTCTACATTTGCGCTCGCAAAAGCAGGGGGAGCAAACGCTTGCAGCAGCGGTCTGTAACTCCTGGTTTCCAACTTCTTTCACCAAATCAAATTGCCTTAACGAATGAGTAAAGTGACTATCGTCGGGGCCGGAAACGTTGGCGCAACCTGCGCCAACGTGCTTGCCCATGAAGACGTATGCAACGAAGTGGTCCTGATCGATATTCAGGGAAACATGGCCAAGGGGAAGGCGCTCGATACCTGGCAGCAAGCGCCCATCGACGGATATTCCACCCGCGTGACGGGCGGCGACGACTATGCGCTGACGGCCAATTCGGATATCGTTATCATCACCGCCGGAATTCCCCGAAAACCCGGTATGAGTCGCGACGACCTGATCAGCACCAATGCCAAGATTGTCGTTTCGGTTACCCAAAATATTCTGAAATACACTAAGAATCCCATTATTATCGTCGTTTCCAACCCACTCGACGTCATGACTTACGCCTGTTGGAAAGCCTCCGGCCTTAGCGACAAACGGGTGTTTGGTATGGCCGGCGTACTCGACACGGCGCGCTACCGGGCCTTTCTGGCCGAAGAAATCGGCTGCTCGCCCAAAGATATTCAGGCCATGCTGATGGGCGGCCACGGCGATACCATGGTGCCGCTGCCCCGTTATACCACCGTGAGCGGTATTCCCGTTTTGGAACTGGTGAAGAAGGAAAAACTGGATGCCATCATCGAACGAACCAAATTCGGCGGCGGCGAGCTGGTCAACCTTATGGGTACTTCCGCCTGGTATGCGCCGGGCGCCGCTGCCGCTCAAATGGCCGTTTCCATCCTGAAAAATGAAAACCGGATATATCCTTGCTGTGTTCGCCTGAACGGACAGTATAAACTCAAAGACATATTCGTAGGCGCACCGGTGAAACTGAGTCGAAAAGGTATCCAGGAAATCATCAAACTGCGCCTGAAAAAAGACGAGCTCGAACTACTTCACAAATCGGCGGCAGCTGTTACGGAAGTAGTGGGGGCATTGGATAAGATGAATCTTATTTAAGAGGTTTATGAGGGTTTATGAGGGTTTAGAAGGGTTTATGGGGGTTTAGAAGCTATCGATTACCCACAAAACCGACGTCTCGAGGCCTCGGAGAGGCCTAATGTTTGTGGTATTTAGTTGTCTTTTATTGATTTGATCCATTAATTATGATAACGTTAGGCCTCTCCGAGGCCCGACGGTCTTACTCATTGCCCCATTCTACAAACGTTGGGCCTCTCCGAGGCCTCGAGACGTCGGTTTTGT